>JAFGSO010000471.1 GCA_016934605.1 Calditrichota bacterium
CCCAGTTCCCGTATTTTACGGGCAATCAATTGCGTATATTGTGAGCCAAAATCGAGAATGAGAACCTTTTTCATCTCGGCAAACCAATCTCCCATTTCTGAAGATTTTTGAGTGCTTTATAATCGGTGAGATCAAACTGTATGGGTGTAATAGCAATATAACCTTCCATCACAGCCACGTCGTCCACATCCGAATCATTGTCCAGTTGAAGTTTTTTACCAGCGAGCCAGAAATAATTACGGTTCATGGGATCGACCCGTTTTTCAAAGTACTCTTCATACCGTCCCTGGCCCTGTCGTGTGATTTTAACTCCAAGGATCTGATCCTCCGGCAATGCCGGAATGTTCACATTTAACAGCGTTCCTTGAGGAACACCATCCTGCAGGACCCGATAAGCCAGGTGCCTGGCAAAGCGTGCGGCAAAATCAAAATCCGATTTACTGAACGATGCCAGAGAAAATGCAATGGAGGGAATACCCATAAGAGTTCCTTCAGTTGCAGCAGAAACCGTTCCGGAATAAATTACATTAATAGCGGTATTTGGACCCTGATTGATTCCGGAAACAACCAGATCCGGTTTTTTTTGCAAAATTGCTTTCACCGCCAGTTTTACGCAATCCGCGGGCGTTCCGTTCACGGCATGTCCGAAAATATCTCCATACCGATCTACTTCCCAGACGCGAAGAGGATCTGACATAGTGAGGGCATGTCCAACCGCACTGCGTTCCGATTCCGGAGCGACCACCCTGACATCTCCCAGTTCACTCATTGCTTTGAAAAGAGCATAAATACCCGGCGCGTAGACACCATCATCATTGGTCACTAAAATAAGAGGTTTCTGATCTCCCATATTGAAAGCCGCCTGTTCTGAATAACGATAAATTTTGGTTTTTAAATTCAGCTGATAATCTGGAAATAGAAGTAAGGTGTGGACTAAATGACTAATCTAACCTTTGTTTTCAGCGCTTGTAGTGATTTTGTTTTCAGCCGGCCAGAGAATTTTAAGAATTTTGGCCACTGTTTCACGCATATCCTGGCGATGTACAATTAGATCTACAAAACCATGTTTTTTCTGGAATTCTGCCCGCTGGAAACCGGGTGGCAGATCCTGCCCTATGGTCTGCTTGATAACCCGTTGACCGGCGAATCCGATTAGAGCATCCGGTTCAGCAATGTGTATATCACCCAGCATGGCAAAGCTGGCAGTTGTTCCTCCGGTTGTGGGATCAGTCAGAATGCTGATAAATGGAATTTTTTCGTCATGCAGCTGGGCCAGCTTTGCACTTGTTTTGGCCAGCTGCATGAGGGAGAGAGCGCTTTCCATCATCCGGGCCCCGCCCGAGGCGGAAACCACAATCAGCGGAATGCGTTCCCGCCGTGACTCGTCGATGGCTCTGGCAATTTTTTCTCCCACTACCGAACCCATGCTTCCGCCAATGAAGGTAAAGTCCATAACTGCACCTACCACACGCTGGCCACCCACTGTAGCAAATCCGGTAACAACCGCATCCAGCAGTCCGGTAGATTTCTGGGCATCTTTCAGCCTGTCTGAATACCTTTTCCGGTCTTTGAATTTAAGCGGATCACCCGGGGCAATGTGCGCATTGAACTCTTTAAAACTGTCCTCATCAAAGAGATAACCGATATATTCGCGGGAATTCACACGAAAATGATAATCACATTTGGGACAGACATTCATCTTATTCTGGAGTTGATTGCGGTAAATAATTTCACCGCAGTTATCGCACTTTATCCATAAACCGTCCGGCAACGGTTTTTTCTCAACTGCCTGAATTCCTTTTTTCTTTTTGAACCAATCCATGAAATCTCCCTTAAAGCGTTGAAACTTAAGAAGAAAAAGCAGGAAATTCAAAAACTTTATTCAATGGAAGGGTTTTTACTGCAATGACTTCACACTACTCAATCATTCTCCTTCGAAAAAATTTTCTGCATGACCAGTGCAGTTTCCCCATTACGATAATAGCGGGTTCTTTTCATGATTATATTAAATCCGAAATTTTCATAAAGATGTATGGCTCTTTGATTGCTCTCCCGAACCTCCAGAATGGCATAGGAGCAATTTTCCTTTAGAGAAAGTATGTGCCGCAGAAAATAAGAACCCATTTTCCGTCCCTGAAGATTTGGATGAACCGCTATGTTGGCAATATGAAATTCTTCAAAGATTCGCCAGATGATGGCATAGCCTGCAATCTCTCCCATATGTTCCAGAATCAACGGAAGTGAATATGGATTGCTTTTTAATTCATACTCGAAACTTATTCGTGACCAGGGATCAGGGAACACAGTCTTCTCCAGTTCTACCACAACATCCAGGTCGGAATCCTGCATCGGACGAACCTTCATCACATAACTCCCTTAAAAGCCCTGATATAAAGTGGCTCACAGTTCTGTGGATCACTCAGTTCCTTCGCAGTAAATTTTTGATATCCCATTTCCAGCAGAGCCCATCCTTCCGGTTGTCTGAATCCGGAACGGGCGAAGACCGCCTGGTCTCCGCAAATATTGTCAATGGCCGGTCTTAATTTTTCAATTTCAGAACCGGTGATAAGCGTTCTGCCTTCCAGAAAATCCGGGAGATCCTTCAAGGGGAAAATCTGGTAATCTTTCCGTGTCTTCAGCTGATGATTTTCCCAGCGATAAGCAGCAGCATATATTTCATGGCGGTGAGCATCCATGATGGATACGACCGGTAAATCTGTTTGTCCAAGCTGATATGCCCAGATATCCAGTGTCGGGACTTCCATAATGGGCAATTCCATTGCATGAGCCAGTCCCTTAGCCAGGCTGTAACCAATCCTGAGACCGGTAAACGAACCGGGACCGGCAGAGAGTATAATACCATCAATATCCCTTATTTTCATGTCAGATTGTTCCAGAAGCGATGTTAGCATGGTAGAGAGACGCCGG
>JAFGSO010000472.1 GCA_016934605.1 Calditrichota bacterium
TTTCACAGGATAAAATCTTTAAATCATTGGCCTATCTTACTTTGTGCCCTGCTATCATGGAATTCATGAATTATTCAGGCTAAATTCAAAGTATTAATTCAAAATTTAAAACCATTCATTCAGTATTCCCGACTCCCTGTCAACATCCCGTTGACCGGTCGGGACTAAACCGTCCCTGGTTTAGCCAGCATCCAGCATCCAGCATCCATTATCCAGTATCGCCCTGTAAGGGCGAAATAAAAAACCGGTATTCCCGACTCCCTGTCAACCTCCGGTTGACCTGTCGGGACTAAACCTTCCATGGTTTAGCCACCATCAAGTAAGCAGCCAGTCACCAGTAACCAGTAGCCAGATGCCAGGAGCCAGCTTCCAGCAATTACCGTTTTTTATTGAAGTTAATTTATTGTAAATTAACTTCAATCACATCGGGCGGAAACTGTGGAACCATTAATAAACCAGTGCGCAGTTCAAACTTAATGCCCGAAAATTAAACTATATTTATAAAGGAGATTGTATGAGATATTTTATATTTATTTCTCTGGCTTTGATTTTTACGGTATCGGGATTATTTGCTCAGGAGGATACAGGATATTTTAAAGACGGTTCAAAGGCCGTCCTGTTTCAGTTTAATGCATTTTCCCCAAATTCCTATAATGGTGGTGTCGGGGGAAAATATTTTGTTAGTGAAGAATTCGCCATTCGAGCCGGACTAATTTTTGCGAATGCCAAGCAGACACTTCCTTTTCAGGGAACAGCGGGTGTAGATGGTGAATCCAGTGCAAGCCAGTACGGAATTTTTGCAGCGGTCGAAAAACACCTGACTGATAGCAGGATAAGCCCCTATATCGGAGGAGGATTTATGCTTGTATCCACGTCGACGGAAAGAGAAACCGCTGAAGCCGATCCTGCTGATCAACAGACTATCAAAAATTCCAGAGGTGGGGAACTTGGATATCAGGGAGGATCGGAGTTTGGTTTTGCATTGCTTGGTGGTTTTGAATTTTTTGTAATAAAAAATCTAAGCCTGGGAGCTGAATACCAGCTTTACTATTCAAAAATATCCCGAAAAGATGAGGAAGTAACCCAGGGAAATGTGACAGTGACCTTCGAGCAGGGAAGCACCACCAGAATGGGATTGTCCTCATCCGGTATCCTGACTCTGGCATTTTATTTCTGATTTTTCAGGAAGCCGGAGAAAAATCAGCCATTGCCTTGTGAAAAAGGGCCCTGTGGCGTTTCCTCAAACCGCCCGGATTTAGATTGCGGTTAAAAATTGAAGTGCCTCCGGGCTGGCAAAACATGGTTAATACTACTCGAAGACCAAAGTAACTGCGGGAATGAAGAAATGAAATTTTTTTACAATAGTCTGAAATCACTGATGATTCTATTTTTATATGCATCTGTTTTGCTGGCCCGGGAAACTTTAATCCAAACTGTTACCGAGAATGCAGATACCGTCCTCCTTCAGCAGGTTTTGCCACTGGATAGGCATTTGGTAAGAGATACCCTGGGGAATGGTATTGTCTACTACATCCGTAAAAACATCAAACCGGAAAATAGGGCTGAAATTCGCCTGGCAATAAATGCCGGATCGATACTGGAAAAAGAGGAACAGCAAGGACTTGCCCATTTTCTGGAACATATGGCGTTCAACGGAACCCGCCATTTTGAGAAAAATGAACTGGTGAATTATCTGGAATCCATCGGAATGCGATTCGGTCCCGATATTAATGCCTACACCAGTTTTGATGAGACCGTTTATATGCTGCATGTCCCGACGGACAGTGCTGAAATTCTGCGGGAAGCCTTTTTGGTGCTGCAGGACTGGGCAAGTGCCATGACACTGGATCCGGAGGAGGTAAAACGTGAAAGAGGGGTAGTGATCGAAGAGTGGCGGTTGCGACGAGGAGCGGACTCACGCATTATGGATAAGCAGCTTCCCATTCTGTTTAAAGGATCTCGCTACGCTGAAAGAATGCCCATCGGAAAGCTGGCTGTGCTGGACACATTTCACCTTGGAACATTGAAGGAGTTTTACCGGGACTGGTACCGCCCATCCCTGCAGGCAGTAATTGCCGTGGGCGATTTTGAAGTCGATTCCATACGAGCTCTTATACAGTTGCATTTTGGCGGTCTCAATTCACCAAAAAATGCGCCTGAAAGGAAAGTATATTCCGTACCTCCGCACGACAGCACCTTTATAGGAATTACATCCGATCCGGAGGCTCAGTATTCTCAGATCGGGATCTATTACAAATTTAACCCGGAGCCTGAAGTCACTATAAATGACTACCGGAAGGGGCTGATTGAACTTCTTTATAACCGAATGTTTAACCAGCGCCTGAGTGAGCTGGCAAAAAAACCGGATCCACCATTTCTGTTCGCCAATTCCGGGAAAGGAAGAATTGTCAGAACCAGTGAAACATATATTTTAAATGCCGTTACCAGAGATAACCGGATTCCGGATGGATTGAATCAACTATTACTGGAAGCAAAAAGGGTGAAAATGCACGGCTTTACTCCAACTGAACTGGAACGCGCTAAAAAATCGGCAATCCGTATGATGGAACAGGCATACCGGGAAAGAGAAAATACGGAATCTCAGTCGTTTGCAGATGAATACGTCAGGAATTATCTGATGCAGGAACCAATCCCGGGAATTGAATATGAATTAAAATTGTTTGAAGAACTGATGCCGGGTATCTCTCTGGATGAAGTAAACAGGATGGCTGATGAATGGATTGTCGAAAAAAACCGGGTTTTACTGGCGTCTTATCCTGAAAAACCAGGGATGGATAGCGTTGACGCAGATACGCTCAGAAAAATTCTGGTGAAAGTGGACCGGCAAGAAGTAGAACCTTATGTAGATGACGTAGCAGAAGGGCCTCTTTTTTCAGGGCTTCCCCAAGCTGGTTCAGTAATAGAAGAAACCGTCATCGCGGAGTTGGGTGTAACCGAATGGATATTAAACAATGGTATACGTGTGGTGCTTAAACCAACGGATTTTATGAGCGATGAAATTGTGTTTACTTCATACAGCCCGGGAGGTTATTCTCTGGTGCCGGATTCCCTGCTGGTTCAGGCAAGAACAGCTGCTTCGGTAGTAAACCAGAGCGGAGTAGCCGATTTCACTCAGGATCAATTGAAAAAAAAACTTGCCGGCAAAGTGGTACGGGTATCTCCCTATATTGGTGAATTAACCGAAGGTCTCTCCGGAAATAGTTCTACCGAGGATGTTGAAGCTCTCTTCCAGCTGATATACCTTTACTTTACTCAACCGAGAGCAGACAGTGCGGCATTTCAGGCGATGAAACAGCGATTCAAGAGTTTTTATGAAAACAGAGTTGCCAGTCCCGAGGCGGCATTTCGGGATACAATTACAGTAACACTCACCCAGGATCATCCCCGTTATGATCCATGGACTGTTCAAACGGTCGAAAAAATGAACATGTATCAGTCACTGGATATTTACAAAGAGCGGTTTGCCGATGCGGGCGATTTTACCTTCATTTTTGTCGGAAATTTTCGTCCGGAGATAATTAAGCCTTTTGTGGAAAAATACCTGGGTGGTTTACCCTCTCTGCCACGGCAAGAGGGCTGGCGGGATGTGACTTATGATTTTCCTGAGGGGATTATCAGAAAAACTGTAAACAAAGGTGTGGAGCCGAAAAGCCTTACATCCATTATTCTGCTGGGGGAGTTTTCCTGGAGTCTGGAAAATAAATTTCTGGCGGATGCTCTTATGGATGTGATCCGGATTAAATTCCGGGAACGGGTCCGTGAAGACTTGGGAGGTACCTATGGTGTTCGAGTGAACGGAGATTTTTCCCAATATCCCCGGGAGCGTTACCAGATCAATATTTCTTTTGGGGCCGATCCGGACAAAATCATGGATCTGTCGCAGGAAATATTTACAATCATGGACAGCCTGAAAAAAGAAGGTATCGAGGAAAGCTATATCCGGAAAGTCCGCGAAATATGGCTGAGGGAGCATCAGACTTCTCTCAAAGAGAATGACTTCTGGCTGGATGCTCTGGAAACCAGATATTTTTCTAAAATGGATCCACGATCCATTTTAAAGATTGAGAAGATGATCAGGGATTTAAAAATTGAAGATGTCCAAAAGGCTGCTCTCAAATACCTCGATTTGAATCATTATGTGCAGGTGACACTGTTTCCGGAAAATAAATAGAGAATTTCCCTAACCTGCTTAATTCATCCCGGCAGACCGGGACCACCAGGGCTCGAAGACACTCAGAATAAAGCAGGACAAAAATAAATCGGGAAA
>JAFGSO010000473.1 GCA_016934605.1 Calditrichota bacterium
GGAACCTGTTTATAAACCTCCTGAAGACGCGGTTTGATATGATAGGTAACAGGACCACTCACCAGCAGAACATCGGCATGTCGCGGACTGACAACCAGTTTTATGCCGAACCGCTCTACATCGAACCGGGGTGTCAAACAGTCCAGTATTTCAATATCACAATTATTACAACCTCCGGTGCCTACATGATAAACCCAGGGGGATTTTTTCAGCCACTTTGTTGAAAGATTCGGCATTTGTAATAACTCCGACTTTTTCATAATAAAAATATTTTCTCTTTATTGATTAAATTATCAGTAACCCAGAAACATCACTATCATGGCCACAACTGCCAGTATGGTTACCCATCCCCAGAAAAATTTAACAGCCTGATCAATTCTGAGCCTGGGATTGGTATTTTTGATGAGAATGACAATGGTGATTATCGCCAGATATTTCAGCAGGGACCATAATATCCCCCATCCCTGGAACATTGTTCCGCCCCAGAAAAGACTAATCAGGAACCATGGCACAACCACGTGCAGCATCGCTTGAGTTACCTTATATATTCCCAGAAGCGGCCCTGAATATTCAATAAAAGGACCTTCCATGATTTCGCATTCGGCTTCGCTGATATCAAAAGGGATTTCAGCAAGTTTTGCCTGAAGACAAAGCAAAGATGCAATGAAAGCGATGATCATGGAGGGATGATTTAACATAACACCGTGAGTCTGCTGATACTGGATAATTTCTCCCAATGAAATGGTGCCGACTTTAAAAAATACAGTAGCCACTGCAATTATGAACGGCAGTTCATAACCCATTATCATTTTTATCTCCCTATTGGCTCCCAGGGATCCGATGGGGTTGCCTGAAGCAAAGCCTCCCCAGATAATGGCCAGCGGAGGAATAATAAGCAAGTACAGGATCACAATGGCATCACCTACAAAGCGAATTTCCGGATTTAAATTGATGACTCCGAGCATAGTAGCCAACAGAGAGGCTGCCGTGATACCAACAAAAGGTGCAATAATAAAACCTGTTGTTTTTGCACTCGAGGGAATTACCAGTTCTTTATTCCACAATTTCAGAAGATCATAAAATGGCTGGAAAAAGGGAGGCCCCACACGCCATTGTAATAGGGCAGATACCTTACGGTCTATCCAACTGACTATCAGACCGAAAGAGCTGGTAAAAAGAAATCCCGGGAAAATTAAAAAAGCAATCAGGTATAGTAAAAAATTGTCCATTCCTTATCCCCATTCTCACATCATTTCAGAAAAAATATCATTCTGCCGGCAGATCGGCGGTTTTTTATTGAAAAAAATGAACTCTGACATCTTCCAGAGCTTTCAGATTATGTTTTGCTCGATCGTGTTCAGGATCCAGCTCCAGTACTTTCTGAAAACTCTTAATGGCTTTGTCGAGTTCACCCTTTTTGTAATAGGCCACGCCCAGCTGAAAAAAGGCCGGAGCATCCTGTTGATTGTGCTCTACTACCTTTTCAAAATTTTTCACAGTTTCTTCAATATTTCCCAGCTGAGCACATGCTTCTCCCAGATGATAGTAGGCAATTGTGAATTCGGGATTCTTTCCCAGAAGCTGACGCAGTGTTGTGCAGGCCTCCGCTAATTCGCCATGATGATAATAGGAAATTCCAAGCCAGTAATAACCGAGCAGAAAATCTTCATCGATGCGAATGGTTTTTTTGAATTGCTGGATAGCTTCGGTAATCCGTGCCTTTCTGTAAAGCGCCAGCCCGAGTCCGTAATGAGCACCTGCCTGGTTGGGTTTAAGCTCGAGGCACAGTTTGAATCGCTCGATGGATTCATCTAATTTGCCGAGTCGGTACAGTAGGTTACCAATATGCAGAGAAATGTCGGGCGTTCTTTTCAGTTTGTCCGCTTTCAGAAATTCTGCAACTGCTTCGTTCAGCTGGCCTTCATTTTCGAACAGTGTGGCATTTTGAACCAGTTTTTGAAAGTCTTCAATTTCTTTATTCAATGCAGCTCCGCATGACAGGCAGAAATTTGCATTGTCGGGATTCTTGGTTTTGCAAACAGGACAGATCATAGGTCTCTCCTCATAAAAAAGTTAACGTATCTTTATATTTATCTATGCTCTTCTTATTTTTGAATGTGCGACAAAACGGCCACCCACCAGAGTTTCCGGAATGGTTTCCGGTGTCAGCTCGACGAATTGAAGGGCGCCGCTTGCGCAGGCAGAGACGCACCGGGGTATTTTTCCATCTTCAACTCGATCTATACATAAATCACATTTTGGTGAGACGTGACGGGTAAATTCATAACCGATTACACCAAACGGGCAGGCAAGTGAGCAGGACCGGCATCCGATGCAGAGTAAATTTGCTCTCCGAACGAAATTATTTTCGTCCTTAAACAATGCTCCGGTTGGACAACTGGCCATACAGGCCGGGTTGAGACAATGCCGGCAATTGGCAGGAACTTCTGCAATTTCCTCAACATTCCCCGCTACCAGGTTGGTCTGATTTAAATGTCCATAGTGACATGCCGCTGAACAGCTATGGCATCCGATACATAAATCAAGATCAACCACGATCCTTTTATTGCTTAACTCCATGTGGGGTCTCCGTTTTAATACAGAATCTGATCTTTTTGAACTTGATTATTACTTGATATTAATTTTAGGGCACCAGAAATAATATTCTCTGTTATGATCGGCAAATTCAGAGGGAATGATTTTCCGGATATTAGGAGAGTGTCCGTAACCGATCAGGCGATCTCCAGGCAAGAGATTGTTTATTTTTGTCTTAAATGGTATGCTTGTAAGGTTGTAATCGGCATGATAATACTGACCATTTTTCAGCCTTGCCCGTGCTGCTAAGGAAGATGGCAATGCAATTTCCTCATCGACACATTCTTTGGCGGCCCAGGAGGAATGCCGGGTGAGTTGAGCATCTTTGTAATGAACGATGTGGTCGGTAGGTATCAGCCAGATACCTTCTTCCCGGGTAATTTCCTCTAGCTTGCTGGTGTAATAATTTATTTCCTCGTCCAGATTCTCTTCCCAATCCGAAGTATATCGGGGCAAACCGGATATTTCCAGATTTATTTTTTCTTCGACTAGCTGTTGATGTAGAAGATAAATATAGTGTGCAATGGACTGTGCTGATCCAATAGGGGAGATTACCGGTTCCGATCCGATTGATTGCCAGCTGATAAAATTTGTCCTCAGATCCATCTTTTCATAGAAATGAGATTCAGACAATAGTGCTGCTGTATTAGGCGGATATTCATCCTTCACCATACTGCTGATTATCCAGCGGCTTTCCTCGGGAAATTTGATATCTCCGGGAATATATGTAATCGGATTCCATCCAATGGCCATCAGGTACTGATAAACATTTGTACTTGCCAGATGGAGCATCGGTTTGCGCCCGATATTCAGTGAAGAATAGATATTACTCGATAAGTCTTCAATGGCATTGAAATTCCCGTCGGAGTAGAGCGGAATAAAATAGCCGCCGGTTATTGCACTGATGGCAGAACAAAACAGTCCGCTAATGTAACTCCCCAGCACGTTATAATGATGGGTGGAATAAAATACTGCCAATTTTGAAGTTGAGCCCAGCATTCGTGCAATTTCATCCAGCGAACCGGTCGCTTCCGGATTCAGATGAGCACTGATAAGCGGTTCAATCTTGGCAATGTACATTTTCTGAAGCATTTTCAGATTATTATCGGAAATTCCATCTTGTTTTTGCTTTGCCTGGTAGAGTTTACTGAAAAGATAGCCCAGATAAAGAGGTTCAGTATGAGGATTATTTTCCAGATTGATGTTGGCGAACCAGCTGGTTCGGGACGGAATTGGATTGAGGCAGAAAAGAGCATTTTTACGAAAAGCGTATTTGGCTTTCAGGAGATGCCTGCTCAGAATTGGCTGTTTGGTGAATATGTCACCAATGGAAAACGTATATGTCAGATCCTTCAGCATTCGACTGTCATCACAGCGGTGATGTGAAAAAGGCGAATCGATCTGAGCCCGGAACAGATGCCTGTCCAGAGGTGCCACGAAGTCGACTGCTTCAATTTTATTATTCTGAGCAAAATCCAGCAATGCCCGGATATCGTGCAATGATGCCATGGGATTGATCAGGATAGCCATGGGTGATTTCGATTTCGTCTTTTTCAGATCATCTGCAATATTCTGGAAGATTAATTCAGGTACTTCCGGTTTTAACTGTCCGTTGCTTCTATAATAAGACCTTCCGATACGCATCGGATGAGAAAGCAGCTCGTAAGCAAAATGTCCCCGGGGACAGAGTGCACCCCCATTGATGGGACTATCATAATCGAAATCGAGTTCATCCTGGGTTCTCTCAGAGAAGATGACATCATCGAAACCTTTAAGGATTTTAAAACGGCATCCCACTGTACAGAATGGACAGGTAACCTGATATTCTTTTTTCACAGGAGAATCAAATATTTGTGGAGTATTCATAAGCCTGTATTCTTGATTTTATGTGAGTTAAGAAGATAATGTTTGGGATAAAATTCTGAATTTTTGCGAATTATTAACCGAAAACATCGGGATACTGCTGAATCTTGGCATAATTCATATCGGGACCATCTTTGCAGAGATAATAAGGACCGATATTGCACCTCCCGCAAATTCCCATACCGCAACTCATTTTCCGGTTCATGGAAAGGTATATCTGCCCCGGCTGGAAACCGACATTAAGTAATTTCAGAGTTACAAACTTGAGCATGATTTCCGGTCCACATGATACGGCAAATGAATTAGTTAAATCTATTCCGGTATTTTCCAGAAGTTCGGTTACCAGACCAACTTTTCCGTCCCAGTTCCCATTTGCCCGGTCTACTGTGCATTCAAAATCGACATTTGGCAGTTTTGCCCACTTGTGGTACTGATTCCGGAAGCTGAGCTCGGAGGGATTACGGGCGCCATATTTAATGGAAATCCTCTTGTATTTTTCAATGTTATGGAAAAGAGCATACAACAGTGCCCTGAGTGGTGCCAGTCCCACTCCACCGCCAACTACCAGGATTTCTTTCCCTTCAAATTTTTCCATAGGATAACCTTTCCCGAATGGTCCCCGCAAACCCACCCAGTCACCAGGCTTCAGTTCATGAACTGCTTCGGTAAGATGACCTGCTTTCAGAATGGTAATTTCCATGGTGTTCAGATCATACTGGGACGACGATGGTGTAAAAGGTGCTTCGCCAATCCCGGCAATCGTCAATTGCATAAATTGACCGGCTTTGAAGGGAATTTCCTGCGGTGGTTTAAGCACCAGGGTTTTGATGGTTGGTGTTTCCGTAATAACATCCAGAACTTTCGATTGCAGAGGTTGATACAGATTTTCCATATTTAAGTCTCTTCTATTAATTCCCTATTAATACCTTGTAATGAATATTTCCTCAATATCAGAACTCATGCCAGGTCCGGCTGCTCTTTTAGAACCACACGTTTTTGTAGTTCCAGAAGAACTTCCCTGAGATCAATGTTTCCCATGCATCCTTCTGAACATCGTCCGCAACCGGTACATGCCTCAACACCGAAATTTGTGACAAATGAGTCGAATTTATGATAAAACCGGTTTTTAAATCTGTCTGCCAGACTGAGGCGGGGAGTGAGACCACCTGCCATCCGAGAATAACCGGCAAAGAAGCAGGAATCCCATACCTTTATTCTCTCGAATTTATCTTCCACCGGCTGGTCGTAAAAAAGGAAACAATGACATGTGGGGCAGATTTGGGTACAAGTACCGCATTCGACACAGGTTTTAGCCAGATCTGCCCATTCAGGAGAATTCAAATGTCTTTCAATAGACTGTTGATGAGTCTCATAAAAGTGAAATCTTTCGTTTTTCTTGCGAACAGATTCTTCAACCTTCTGCCGGAACTTCTCCCGCTCATCTTTATGGGAATCCTCTGCCTGTTTGAGTTGACCGAAGTATTCATCTAAAAATTTCTGACCTTTTTCGGAGCCCACCTCCAGCAGGTAATCTTCTCCGGAAGGAGAGATATTAATATCAAATTCCGACAGAGGGAAAGGCTGGTGATTCATCAAGGTGCAGGAACAGAATTCGCCTGCATCCAGACAATCTGTTGAGATGATAACATTTTTCTCTCGAGCTTTCACATATAACGGATCAGGATATTCTCCTTCGGCATAAACCTTATCGATAATAGTCAGTGCAGCAATATCACAGGCTTTTGCTCCAATAATGACTTTTGGAATATACTCAGTTATTTGATCATTCTGATTCGGATATTCAGCAACTTTCTGCTGTGGTGGATAAAAAAAGCTTTTCAGTGGTTGAGCCGTACGAATGGGTGCATAAAACCAGTCTTTCTTTTGCCAGCTGCCGGTGGGGAAATGTTTCAGATAAAAATTCTGACCACTTGAGACAGGCATGACCAGCGGATAC
>JAFGSO010000474.1 GCA_016934605.1 Calditrichota bacterium
ATCCAGATAACATTCAGTGCCATATTTTACCCTCAGATGTCTTTAAAAATGGTAGCCAGCATTTAAAAGAAATACAATACAACTGTATTTAAAATATTTCCCTCCGGAAATTTGCCTCCCCGGCAGGAACATAAATTAATATAACAAAGAAATCTTGCCAATCTCTTCCAAAATTTTATAAAATGGATTCGGATATTGGTAATCTGAATTTACCGGTTCGAAATATTTTCCAGCAAAACCTAAATACGGATTCATATAATGATTATCCCTCTTTTTCATCAGTGTTCGTCTGTTTCGAGGTCATTTATTTGTTTATTTTTTATTTCGCCATTATATTAAAACAAATAATTCTGTTGATTACAAGGAGAGGGGTTCTTATGTCAATATTCGATAAAAACGGAAAGTTGCTTATTCCTTTTCCGGAGAGATTAAAACGTCTGGGTGCTGAAAAAAATGTAGTGGTAGAGAAAAGAAAGATTCTGGTAAAACTGCTCTATTGCACCAACGGTCATATGCTGATCAGGGAAGAAAATCCCAAATTTGATGATCAGCCCGGGATCCATCTCATATGTGAAGGTGATACTTTCTGGCAATCGGTATATTTGAGTCCATATCAGGGTGATTCACGAAAAAAATTTAATAAGGACTTTAATAAAAATGAAATTCTGAGAGTTTACTGTCCGGAATGTAATGCTGAATTCCCTAAATATGCTCCTCATGATTGTCGGACAGGAGCGATGTACATTGCATTGTTCCTCGACGCGAAGGCAGATATTAATAATTCTGTCTGTATCTGTAATGTGTGGGGATGTCCTTCCAATTTTCTGAGACTGTCCGGTGAGGTATATTCTGAAGTGAGAGGCAAATTCCCGATTAGATGATCAAAAAGAAATTTACTGTTTCTGTTTTCTTAAAATAATTTCTAATGAGTTACAACGAATTATAATCAAGCGCATTCTTTATATTTGAGAATTCTGTAAACCATAAAATTTCAATACTGCAGTGAAAATAGTCTTTGAATGAAGAGAATCATTCAATAATTTTCTCATAAGTTTTATATGTCAAATTTCTGCTATGCGTGATACATTTAAGAAGGTACAGATCCCATGGATAAAACAAATTTCATGTTAACAGGATTTATAGCCGGTTTTTTACTGGTAACACCTGTGATAGCTCAGGAAACAGTCAGCCGCGAAGATTTTTATCAATATATGGGAAAATATGTCGAGGAATTTTTTAAATCCCGGCAGGCCATCGATACCACGCTCAGTCCACAAACAAACCTTGAAATGCAGGTTCGAAGCTGGAATCATTACATTGATACACACCTGCCAAGGAAATTTTTAGTCTCTGTCCCCATCACCAAAGTTTCGGTGGGGAAAGAGATTTATAATCGATCTGAAGTTGAAATTTCTTACGATTTTAAGATTCAATTTCCCGAACGCAACTTCAGGTTCGAAAACAATCTTTCTGTTCAGGATCTATCTTTTCAATTAAAGAAAATAAATGAAGATCGTGAGGGAACAGTTTGGGTGACATTAAACCCGGAACTACGCACTTTTAAAGTTCAATCCAATCTCGCCAGAAAATATGATATTTTGAAAAATCCGGGTAATCTGATATTTGAGATCCTGCTGAATTACAGTCATGAAACCAGCTGGACACAGTACTATCAGACCGTTATATCGCTGAATTCTATTCGCTGGGCAGTAGGTGAAGGGATAATTTGGGAAGCTGAACCTTTGCCTTTTGAGACGATCTTCTATCGCGACAGGAAAGAATAGTCATATCTTTCGACTTTATCATCAAAGCTAAATTTTTCCGAAATTACCCACAGATTGGGTTCTTCCGCTCTTGACGTAACACTTTCATATATTCAATTTGATGATTATATTATTAACTCAGGCGAATTCAGGAAACTGGTTCGCTAAACTTCACAACACTGTTGTGGCCAGTCTGCATTAGGTCAGTCAATAACAGGTTTTATCATCGGACCTCAAGCTACCGGAAGGATTTTGTGTGTGCAGAAACACTCACCGGATAGAATGAAAAACACTATTTTTCGAATTATGTCCTTCAATGTCAGATATGATTCTCAGTCAGATGATTATCATTCCTGGAAAAACCGCAGAGAGAGAGTCTCACGTCTCATTCAATTCTATGATCCGGATATTATCGGCTTTCAGGAAACTTTTAAACATCAGTTGGAATATCTCAATAATCAGCTTCCCTCTTACAACTGGATAGGCGTTGGCAGGGAAGATGGCAGGGAAAGCGGAGAATTTTCTCCCATTTTCTTTAAAAGAAACCGTTTGAAATTATTACAGCAGGATTCCTTCTGGCTTTCGGAACAACCGGAAATTCCCGGCAGTATCGGTTGGGATGCTAAATATTCCAGATTGGTAACCTGTTGTATTTTAAAAGAAGCTAAACTTAATGATAAGTTCTCCATTTTTAATACTCACCTCGATCACGACGGTGAAACAGCCCGAATACAAAGCACAAAACTAATCATGAAAAAGATAAAAAATTATGCATCAGATATTCCGGCCATCATTACAGGGGACTTGAACACACTGCCCGAATCAGAACCGTATCGCATCTTACTATCGGATCAGAGATTTCGTCTCAGGGATGCATTTCATCACTCCCATTATCCGCATTATGGTCCCGATTATACCTTTAATGGCTTCGGGATGCGAGCAACTCAAGGAAGAATAGATTATATTCTGGCAACAGAACACTGGAAAATCTGGCGCAGTGCAATTGTTCCGGAGTTCTGGAACAACTTTTACTCAAGCGATCATTTTCCGGTCATTGCAGATATTAGTCTCAAAAATGTTGAACATATCAAGGATACCCATAAAAATCAGTAGACTGACTTCATTAACTGTGAATTTAATGTGATAAGCAAGAAATGGCGGTTGCGTTATGAATCGAAATGGATCGGATAAAAATCATGTTCTGGGTATTGATATCGGTGGCACCGGAATCAAGGTTGCGCCGGTAGATTTGTCCTCGGGTAAATTACTTTCGGACCCACAAAAAGAAGCGACTCCCCGTCCCGCAACCCCGGATACTATGATTCCGGTAGTAGAAAAACTGGTAAATCATTTTCAATGGGAGGGAACTATCGGCTGCGGATTTCCCGGGATTGTGAAAAGGGGCATCATTTATTCTGCAGCGAATCTGGATGATGGATGGCTTGAATTTCCATTGAGAGACAAACTTTCAAAGCGTTTTTCTCTGCCGATTTCTCTGATTAACGATGCCGATGCTGCAGGTCTGGCTGAACTGAAATTTGGAGTCGGAAAAAAGTGGAGTGAACCAGGCAGCGGAGTTGTGCTTTTTTTTACCCTGGGAACTGGCATTGGGAGTGCTATCTTTCTCGATGGAAAACTTTTGCCCAATACGGAATTTGGGCACATGGAATTAAGAGGTAAGGATGCTGAAGAATGGGCGGCCACAGTCGTTCAGGAAAAAGAAAACCTCAGCTGGGAAGAATGGGGTAAACGCGTTAATGAATTTCTGCTGAAAATGGAATTTCTGTTTTCTCCCGATGTTATTATTATTGGTGGTGGTATCAGTGAAGATCCGCAGAAGTTTTTTCCGTATCTGACACTGGAAACAGAAATTCTGGCTGCAAGGATGGCAAATGAAGCAGGAATAGTTGGAGCAGCCATGAGCAGCCGTATATAATGCATGCCGTTCATTTAAATTAATTCTGTCCATATGAGGCAAATAATGTGGAATCGCCACCGTTCTCTGGTACAGGAGAGAATTATTTTGGGCTGCGAAAACAAGAAAACTGACAGAGCATACCAGTAATTAATTCAAGGAGATTACATGGAATTTCTGGGCAATTATCGAAGCAATATTGAAATAATTTTTGAAAAACTTGAAAAAGAAAATATTCTCCGGCGGATTATAAATAAGGATTACACCGTTTGGAAACCTGATCCAGCGGAAATAACCAATCGGCTGGGATGGCTTCA
>JAFGSO010000475.1 GCA_016934605.1 Calditrichota bacterium
AAAGATAATCCCGAGAAGGTATATCCTTATGCCGGCATTTCCGTCAAGCTTGGAAGTAAAGGAACTGTTTATGGCAGATTTCGTCCCGGACTGGAATTGATCAGAATGAGAGACCTTGTCAGAAGCCATCCGTTCAGTGATTTTTCGGCATTGAGATTACAGGACCATTCTTCACGCTGGGAAGCCGGTTTCAGTCTGAATGTCTTCCCGCAATTTGCTCTGGATGTTCTGGGTCGTTTTTCAAAAGTAAGTGACTATCCTGCCCCGGTATTTCCCTCTGCTACTGTATCCATTCTTTCTTCAGGTAGTCCTGTTTATTATCCCGGATGGTTATTCGTCACGCTTGAGGAAGTGAAATTGAATGAAATCACCGGTAAGATCGACTGGGCTTTTATTCCTTCGCTCAGACTATTTGGCTGGATTACTTTTTTGCACAGTGATATCCGCAAGAACGGTCAATATTCTGCAGGAATCAGGAGCAACGATGTTCCTTATATCCCTGACATTTCTGCATATGGCAAAATAAGCTGGAATTTTTACCGTGAACATGAAATTGCGCTTTACAGCCGATATGCAGGAAACAGGTTCGATGATATACAGAACAGTATCGAATTACCGGCCTATTTTCTTCTGAATGCAAAACTTGATCTGAAATTTGGTGAATATGTGATTATTTTTCTAACAGGTGAAAATCTGCTGGATAAAAAATATGACATCTGGAAGGGATTTTCGGCACCCGGGCTCACCGGCTATGCCGGCATCCGTCTGGTACTTTAGAGAAAACAAAACTGAATAAATCGACCGACCGACCGGTCAATGTGTATTGAGGAAGGAGAAATTTATGAGTGTATTTTCTGTTCTTGCCAAGGGCGGCTGGCTCATGATCTTTATCGCCATTTTTTCTTTAATTGCTGTTGGAATATTCATTGAAAGACTTATGGTTTTACGTAAAGCCAAAATCAATTTGAATGCGTTCCTGATAAAAATACGGCAATATATCGGTAAAAAAGATTATGATAATGCACTGTTGCTCTGTTCGCGAACCCCCGGGCCAATATCCAAGGTTATTGAGAAAGGTATACGGCTGCGTGGCCAGAGCCGTGAAGAAATCAAAGACGCTATCGAAAGTGCAGGCCGAACCGAGATATACCAGCTGGAGAAAGGATTTGGTGCCCTGGCGACCATTGCAGGTGTAGCTCCTCTCACCGGATTTCTGGGGACTGTTACCGGTATGATTCAGGCTTTTATGCGAATACAGGAACTGGGCGGAAATGTGAATGCATCTGTCCTGGCCGGAGGTATTTGGGAGGCCCTTATCACAACGGCCGCCGGTCTGCTGGTCGGAATTCTGACCCTGCTGGGCTATAATTATCTGGTCACCAAAGTCCAGAGACTGGTTTTTGAGCTGGAAGTGAGCTCAACGAACCTGCTGGAAATGCTGACCGGTACCGAGTTAAAACAGGAGAAACCTCATGAAGTTTGAAATGGAAAGAAAATACCTGAGCACCTTCAGCTTTTCTTCCCTGACCGACATCGTACTCCTGCTGCTGATATTTTTTCTGCTGTCGTCCTCTTTTATTATACAACCGGGGATAAAAGTACAGCTCCCCAGGACGGAAACGGCTGCCTTCCACAGCGAAAAAAGTATATATATTACAATTACGCGAGCCGGATCAATCTATTTGAATGACAGGCAGATTTCCCTGGGGATGCTGGGAGCTGAACTGAGGC
This sequence comes from Calditrichota bacterium, assembly GCA_016934605.1. GTDB lineage: Bacteria > Calditrichota > Calditrichia > RBG-13-44-9 > RBG-13-44-9 > RQOF01. The sequence continues at coordinate 1,732 of JAFGSO010000475.1, forward strand.
GCTTTATTGTAAGCGGCGAGAAGCAGGTAATTGTGATGAGAGCAGACAAGGAGGTTAAGCTCGATCTGGCGGTAAAGGTAATGGATATCTGCAAAGCGGCTGGGGCAGAAAAATTTCTGATCGGAACCCAGCCTCAACAGGAAGGGACTTCTGTACAATAGGGGCCGACTAAAATTACCGGGAGAAAATTCCCGGTACTATCGTTTGATTTTATAAAAACGGTTGATGAACGATGTTTAAAAGACTATTAAACGACGAAAAAGTTATTTCAGTTACCGGTACGGTTTTCGTCCATATTCTCCTTCTGATTCTATTCCTTGTTCTTCAGGTGGATTTCCGTCCGGTGATTGAAGAATTTGCCGAAGTTACCTTCTCCGGCGGGTGGATGGCCCCATCCAGAGAGTCACAGATTCCGGTACCGGAAGAAACGTCGGAAGAAACACCGATGACGGAACAAAATAATGAGGCACCTCCTGAAAAAATCGAGCTTCCGGAACGAAGGCAGATGGATTTAAATGAACAGGAAATTATTGAAAAGGTCCAGCCGGAGTCTGAAAAGCTGGTAACTCCAGGGAATATTGTCAAAAAAACGCCGACAGATGTGCCTCCTATTCCTCCGGTACAAACATCCGGACCGGCATTCACGCGGCAGGAAAAAGAAATAGAAAAGGGAATATTTCAAAAGCAGCTTGATGAAAAACTGATGGAAGGTACAAAAAAGATTGATATTGATGCCCGACGTGATTTTGAGATCGACTGGGAGGGGCAGATCAGGCGCGAGATTTATCAGAAGCGACTTCCCGAGTTTCCTCCGGATGTACAGCGGGAAGCGACCATCAAGATACAGTTTAATGTACTACCTAACGGCCTGGTCGGCTCGGCAGTACTTCTGCAGAAAGGTGATACAAAACTTGAGAACCTGACCCTGGAAGCTTTCAAAACCTGGAGATTCAATCCATTACCGGATTATGTTGAACAGGTTGCTCAAAGTGGTGTTATTACCTTCCATTTCAAGCTGAAATAGGCCGGTCTGAAAATATTATTTTATCTTTCCGAAATTATAGGCAAATCCCACCCAGGGTATAAAGGGGAATCCTTTACTATCGCTTCCGGCCGGGTAGACCAGTCCAAAATCGGCGGCCAGATTCTCGCCGAAAAAGCGCCAGCCGAATGAGAGAAACTGAACATCACTGTCCGGAATGATCCAGTTTTCTGAAATAATTTTGGTGTTACCGGATGTCTGATACTCTCCACCAATAGCAAATACCGGTTTATCAGCTATATCTCCGCCCGCATAGGCGAATCCGAGTCCCAAAGTGAGTGATGCTTTTCTGGTACCGTAGGTGGAGACACCATAGACTATTCCAACAGCATCGTCTTCTCCGGGTAAGTGTATAAATAAAACACCTGCGGAAAGGTCAAATTTTTCCATCTGGAGGGGAGTTATTTTGGGAGCCAGGTAAAGCAGCTGATTTTCAGCGAATGGAAACAGTGATAATCCTCCGGCGAGGGTTAAATAATCAGTTACGCCAACGGCCACGAAGGGAAAGAATATCTGATAGACTGAAAAATAGCCCTGGCCCATTCTCAGTGCCCTGCCGGTTGGTGCAAAAAAGAGCCGGGTCCGATTCGGATCGTATCTCAGAAATTTGCCTTCCACCCTCATCCCTGCAATAATGTCCCGCTTGACGATATTATTCTTCGAAATTGTCATGTCCACTCCGGAAT
>JAFGSO010000476.1 GCA_016934605.1 Calditrichota bacterium
AATATATATTTTGGCTTTACCGGTTACTTTATCGGTAAAGTGAGTCGGAATGGCGCTGAATCAAAATAAACCTGCTCAAAGTACCCTCGACGATATCGCCCGTAAACTGAATGTAACCAAAGTAACAGTATCCAAAGCGCTGCGAGATCATCCCGATATCAGTCTGGAAACGAAAGAAAAAGTCAAAACTGTGGCTCGTGAACTGGGTTATACCCCGAATTTTATTGCACGGAGCCTTTCCCTGCGCAGATCCGGTACTATTGGCGTGGTAGTTCCCAAGATTGCACATCATTTTTTTTCCACGGCTGTTGAAACTATTTATGATAGCGCACTGCAAAATAGCTATGAAGTAATTCTGATGTTATCCCAGGAAAATGCCCAACGGGAAGCTCTGCATATACAGACTCTCCTGTCGATGAGAGTAGACGGACTGCTGATTTCTCTCTCCAAAGAGACCAAAGATTTATCCTTACTTGAAGCCGTGAAAAAATCCGGCCTTCCTACGGTGTTATTCGATCGGGTGGTTGAAAAACCGGAATTCAGCACGGTTACCACTGATGATGAAGAGGGTGCATTCAGCATTATTGAGCATGCTATTCATTGCGGTTACAGAAAAATTGCTCACCTGGCAGGTTATTCCCATACCAGCATTGGCCGGCTTCGCCGCTCCGGATTCGAGAAGGCCATGATGAAACATGATATTCCAATGCATCCTGAATGGATTATTGAAGGTGGTTTTGCCGAAGAAGACGGCTATCATGCTTTCATGAATATATATCATTCAAAAAATCTTCCGGAGATAATTTTTGCGGTTACCTATCCGGTTGCATTGGGGATATTTTCAGCCGCCCGCGAGAAAAAAATTGCCATTCCCGAAGATCTGGATGTAATATGTATCGGTGGCAGCAATTACAATAAATATATCTGTCCAACCATCACCTGCATCGATCAGCCTGTGCAGGAAATCGGAAAGCAGGCAATATCTATTTTGCTGGACAATGTAATGAATCCCGGCCAAAATCGTATTCAGAAAATAAAGATTCCCGGCAGATTATTTCTGGGTGATACCTGCCGGAAGAAATCAGCTTAAAGTAAAATAAACAACAGGGGTAACATGCTGAATCCCTATCGATTTTTTGATCCTGATGAATATGTCAGGAAGATCGCTTTCGAGCTTTACCAGGAAGTCAAAGGCATGCCGATCCTCAGTCCACACGGACATGTAAATCCAAGCTTGCTTGCATACAATGAACCTTTTCCCGATCCCACCGAGTTGATCATTCTTCCTGATCACTATATCTATCGCCTGCTTTATTCCCAGGGAATTTCAATGGAATCGCTGGGAATTCCCGCTCGCGATGGAACTGAAGTGGAACAGGATCATCGGAAAATCTGGAAGATTTTTGCAGATCATTATTATCTGTTCGCCGGAACGCCAACCGGAATATGGCTGAATCATGAACTTTCAGAAGTCTTTGGAATTGAGGAGAATCTGGACAGTGAAAATGCGATGGCAATATATGATGAACTGTCCGAAAAACTGAAATCAGAAGAATTTCTCCCGCGAAGACTATTCGAGCGTTTCGGGATAGAGGTTCTCACCACCACCGATGGTGCGGTGGATTCTCTGGAACATCACCAGAAAATTCAATTATCAGAATGGAAGGGACGTGTGATACCTTGTTTTAGACCTGATGCGGTTATTGATATCCGCAGACCGGATTGGAACAGGCAAATTGAGGCATTGAGCGAAGCCTCCCGCATTATGATTAATTCATTCCCTTCTTTCATCGCAGCTCTTGAAAACCGGCGGGAATTTTTTAAATCCATGGGTGCTGTTTCAACCGACCAGGGAATTTTGTCTCCCTATACCAACGAACTGGATCCTCCGGAGGTGGAAAACATTTTTCAGCGGGCTCTGAAATGGAAATCAACTGAAGAGGATGGCTATCTATTTACCGCCCACATGCTGATGGAAATGGCGCGAATGAGTATTGAGGATGGAATGGTTATGCAGATCCATCCGGGTTCTTTCCGAAATCATAATCAGGCGCTTTTCGATCGCTTCGGATACGATAAGGGGGCTGATATCCCTGTTCAGACAGAATATACCAGGAACCTCCATCCATTGCTCAATAAGTTTGGAAACGACCGACGCTTTACCCTGGTCGTTTTTACCCTGGATGAGTCAACCTATTCGCGGGAACTGGCCCCGCTGGCAGGACACTATCCGGCTATGAAGCTGGGTGCACCCTGGTGGTTTCATGACAGCATTCAAGGAATGCTGCGTTTTCGGGAACATGTTATGGAGACAGCCAGCATCTACAATACCGTAGGCTTCACCGATGACACGCGCGCATTTCCATCCATCCCGGCACGCCATGATCTGAGCCGACGCATGGATTCTAATTTCCTGGCACGGATGGTTGCACGTCATACGATTACCATGAACCAGGCCAAAATTATGAATATGGAACTGGCCTATAAACTGGCAAAGAGAACGTATAATTTGTAACAGCTTCATCCGTAAAGTGCATTAAGGTTACCCGGAGCAAAATTCAAGAAATATAAGAATTCAATGGTCTGAGAGGTTAAACCAGAAATGACAAGATCTACATTTATTTCAATTTTTCTCATTGTGATTGGTCTTTTAATTTTCATCGGATGTCAGGGGGAGAAATCTGTGCAGGTACTCAAACTCGCCCATGTATTGGATATAAGCCATCCTGTTCATAAAGGAATGGTTTACATGGCAGAGAAGGTATCCGAAAAATCCGCTGGCAAAATGAGAGTGGATATTTATCCCAGCGGTCAACTGGGTGGAGAAAGAGATTTGATAGAACTGTTGCAGATTGGCAGTCTGGCTATGACCAAGGTGTCCACTGCTCCTCTTGAGGCGTTTGTCCCGGAAATGAAAATATTTGGTATACCCTATGTTTTCCGGGATGATGGTCATCGCTGGCGGGTTTTGAATGGTGAGATCGGGGAAAAGCTGCTTCTGGCAGGTGAAAAATATTTTTTGCGCGGGATGTGTTATTATGATGCGGGAAGCAGGAGTTTTTACACCAAGAACCGGCCAATCAACACCCCGGACGATTTAAATGGTTTGAAAATAAGGGTTATGAAAAGTATTACTTCTGTTGAAATGGTTCAATCGTTAGGGGGTTCAGCCACTCCGATTCCCTGGGGAGAGTTATATACTGCTCTTCAACAGGGAGTGGTCGACGGAGCAGAAAATAATCCACCCAGTTTTTACTTGTCGCGTCATTATGAAGTTTGTCAATATTACAGTCTGGATGAGCATACCTCGATTCCGGATATTCTTCTGATGAGTACCGTTGTCTGGGAAAGTTTGACAAAAATCGAACAGCAGTGGTTGCAGGAAGCAATTGATGAATCGGTGGACTATCAGAGGAAGCTATGGAGGGAATCCAGTAATGAAGCGTTAATGCAAGTACAGGAGGCCGGTGTTCAGATAATCTATCCCGATAAAGTCCCATTTCGGGAAGCGGTGCAGCCTATGCATGAATCTTATCGGGGCACCAGCATTTATGATTTGATTACTCAAATTGAGAATATTGAATAAAATGGTAAAGGACTTTACATTGGAAAAAATGACTGAGGGACTGACGAGAGTGTTGGCTATCCTGCTGGTGATACTTATGGCTGCCATGGTGCTGGATGTGACCTGGCAAATTGTTACCCGCTTTATCATGAAAAATCCCAGTTCATTCACCGAGGAGCTGGCCGGATTCCTGCTGGTCTGGATCGGACTGCTGGGATCCAGTTATGCATTATATACCAAAGCGCATTTGGGAATTGATATTATCAGCTCCAGAGTCAGTGGGGTCAGGAAACTGGTGATTGAGATTGGAGTGTATATAATCATCATCGTCTTTTCTCTATTTGTTATGCTGATTGGTGGTTTGCGCCTGATGACCATTGCTTTCCAGCTCAACCAGGTTTCACCATCGCTGGGGATTCCCATAGGTTATGTATATGTGGTATTACCACTCACCGGTATTATATTGATCTATTATTCGATTTATTTTATTATCATGGCGTTTAAAAAAGATAAAATAACCGAACCGGCTAAATCGGTTAGTGCAGTGGATTAACGGGGAGAATTTGAGATGGATTTATCAGTTTTTGTGCTGGTTTTCAGTTTCGTAATTCTGTTATCGCTCAATGTTCCCATTGCGATAAGTATTGGTGTATCCACCATTCTCACCATGCTTTTCACCATTGCTCCCGCACCGGCAATTACCACGGTTGCTCAGCAGATGGCAACCGGTATCAATAGCTTTACCCTGCTGGCCATTCCGTTTTTTATTCTCTCCGGTTTGCTGATGGGCAGAGGAGGAATTGCCCGCCGTCTTATCGATTTTGCCAAGGTTTTTGTCGGAATTTTTCCGGGAGGACTGGCATATGTGAACATTCTGGCCTGCATGTTTTTTGGAGCCATCTCAGGCTCGGCTGTCGCGGCAACATCTGCCATCGGCGGATTTATGATTCCGGTTATGAACAAAGAGGGCTACGATAAAAACTTTAATACAGCTATTACCGTAACTGCCTCCACCACCGGTTTGCTGATTCCTCCCAGCAATGTTCTGATTGTCTATTCTCTGGCAAGCGGCGGTGTTTCGATTGCGGCACTGTTTATTGCCGGTTATCTTCCCGGCATACTGGTTGGTCTGGGATTAATAGGTGTGGCAGCGGTTATTTCAATCATGAAAAAATATCCAACCGGAGAAAGATACAGCCTGTTCGATTCCCTGAAAAAAAGCCTCGATGCAATTCCCAGTCTGCTGCTGATTATCATTGTAATCGGCGGAATTATCGCGGGTATTTTCACGGCCACCGAAGCGAGTGCCGTTGCCGTTTTATACTCGCTGTTATTGTCAGTGATTATCTACCGTGAAGTAAAGATCAGAGAACTACCCGATATTTTACTCAAAACCGTTGAAACCACCGC
>JAFGSO010000477.1 GCA_016934605.1 Calditrichota bacterium
GTTGTGCGCAATAGTTATCAAGGAGGTAATTTTGGAACTTGAATTTGAAATTCAACGAGTAGATTTAAACTTAAGAAGTAAATACCCACACTTTAAAACAAGTATTTACAAGATTCACAATCATCAATACGAAATATATGTAGAGAATGCTAAAACAGATTTTAAAATTATTTCTAATGAATTTAATAGAAAAATACGTTTTCTTACATCCCCAGTCAAGATTACCCAAAAAATACCTAGTAACTATGAAAAAGCTATACCGTCATTACCAGACACGAAAATTGCTGATTCATATGCAGGTATGCCATTTACTGCTGGAGAAATGAAAAAGCTTTTGAATTTTAAATTTCCAAATTATAATATTTTAACTGTAGCAGGTGTAGATAAAGATAGAAAAATCAAAGTTTATATTGAATCATCATCAAAAAAAGAAATAAATGATGTACAGTTATTTTGTGATTCAATAAAGGCACCTGTGCCATTCAAAATTATAAACGATATCAACACAATAAATCTAATAAAAGAGAATAAAAGAAAAAGGGAATCGGAAGAAAAAGAAAATCCTAGATTGAAAGAAATTTCAAATCAATTTAATAATCCAGTATTAAATTTGATACCGACGAGAAATCTATCAAATGTTTTAGATATTGAAAAACATGATGAAGAGTTCTGGTTTTCTAAAGTCAGCAGTATTTATAATGGCGAAATAAAACGAAATGATTTAATCAAAAACTGTTCAAATAAATTATCTTGTTTTATAGATTATTGCAGTTTTAGTAATATTAACATTAGAAATGGTGTTTTATTATATGACAAAGTATATATAGATTTGCCTTTTGAAAAAAATAAAAAATTTTTCTTCGAAAGTCAGAAAATCAATGAAAATGATTTTTTATCATTAATTCAATCGGGAAAATTGTCTGTAGTTCTAACTCAGCCATCTACACGTTATGACTATGGATTCCTAAAAGAATTAAACGCACTAAATTCAAATGCGATCTTGTCTCGACGTAAAATTGCTGCGATTATACTTGCTGACTTTATAGAAATTCTAGACAGTTATTTTATAAAAAAAATGGATCTAAACTATCAAATTGAAAATATTAGCTTACTAATGGCTGAAATGACTAATGTGAATTCAAAAACATTCTATTCATTTCTAACTTGGCCGTATAGAGCTGTTCGAGATTCATTTCATTTTTTTACATTCAATAGTACCAAGAGAATTCCATCTGTTGGCATAAATAGTGTTATTGAAGAGCTTCTCCCAAACAAAAAATATAAAGATTTAGAACTCGAATTTTCAGTAAACTCAGAAAATGTGCACATTTCACACGCATTAAATGCTGTTTTTTATCCAAGCTTTAACAATAATGATTATTCTAATAGACCATTTGCATCTCTAATGGGGAATATACTAAATTTATATTCAAATTCATCAATTGAGAAATTAAAAAATTATGTTGATACAAGGGAGAAAATTGTAAATAAAGCTATCAAGATTGATCCAATTAATTTGATAGAAATAAATGAGTTTTGGTCCATAGATGAGATTGATGAATTTGCAAAATCCTTCTATACACCAACAAAACTAAATTCAATCTTATCATATCTTTCAGAATTTGATGATCAAGAGAGAAATTATAAAATAAATGAGTATAATAAAGAAATTAAAAAAATCTTGAATAAATCACGCAAAACACGTTTTGCTCTTGATTGTGGTGTTACTATAGGATCTGATATTGCTGGTTTTTGGGTGCCATTTTTGGGGTCAGGTATAAAAGCATTAGAAATCGCTGGGAAAAAAATTGGAAATACTAAGGAAGTTCATAAGATTATAGACAAAATTGAAACATTAATCTATAAGAGTAATGAAGATAAAAAGAATATAAGCTTTTTATCTAAAATCAATAGCGTTGCTCGTTTAAAAAATGATTATACTAATTGATAACTACTGCACATAATAAATCGTAACAGCTCCGGTTCTCACCCAGCAGAGCTGCTTATCGGTTCCCGGCTCTTCGGGCACATTGCATTTTGTCACGAATTTGTGCATTCGCACAAACCGCGCCAACTGGCTGAAGCGGACGTACAACTTTAGTTACGATAAACGTTATAGTCAATACGGTGTAAAGCTGGTTAAAAATATGGTATAAATAAACAATAATCGGTCTTATAATACTCGCGCCCGGGAAGCCCGGCGTCCTGGCTAAAGAGACTTATGTACTGCATAATATTGTACTTTAAACAAAATAAAGAAATCGAAGTAAGGTCAAGTTTACTTAAAGGAAAGATAGAATGAACAAACAACAGCTTGCAGCCAAAATCTGGGAATCCGCAAACCAGATGCGTTCCAAAATAGAGGCCAATGAGTATAAGGACTACATCCTCGGTTTTATTTTCTATAAATACCTTTCTGATAAACAGACCCAATTTGCCATAAAAGAGGGCGGTACACAAAAGGACATCGAATCTCTGTCGGAAGATGATGCCGAAACCATGGAGCATTTCAGAACAAATATAGGCTACTTTATCTCCTACAATGATCTCTTCTCAACCTGGATTGCCAAAGGGAGAGACTTTGATGTCTCAAACGTCCGGGATGCACTCTCCGCATTCAGCCGCCTGATAAACCCCCGGCATAGAAAAATCTTTGACGGGATCTTTGACACACTCCAAACGGGCTTAAGCAAGCTGGGAGATACGGCGGGAAAGCAGACCAAGGCCATCAGTAAACTGATCCACCTGATCAAGGATATTCCCATGGACGGAAAACAGGGCTACGATGTTCTGGGATTCATTTACGAATATCTTATCGGGATGTTTGCGGCCAATGCCGGGAAAAAAGCCGGAGAGTTTTATACTCCCCATGAAGTGTCTGTCCTTATGTCCGAGATTGTGGCGCATCATCTGAGGGACAAAAAAGAAATACAGATTTATGACCCCACCAGCGGATCGGGTTCATTGCTCATCAACATAGGGCAGAGCGTGGCCCGGCATATGGATGACAAAGACAACATTAAGTACTTTGCGCAGGAACTCAAAATTAATACCTATAACCTGACAAGAATGAACCTGGTGATGCGTGGAATATTGGTTGATAACATTCAGACCCGCAACGGCGATACCCTGGAAGAGGACTGGCCATATTTTGATGAAAACGATCCGGTGAACACTTACAATCCCCTGTATGTGGATGCGGTGGTATCCAATCCTCCGTACTCACAGCCATGGAATCCTTCCCACAAGGAGGCCGACCCCCGTTATGCGCGGTTCGGTCTGGCGCCAAAATCGAAGGCGGACTACGCGTTTTTACTCCACGATCTTTACCATATTAAACCACATGGGATTATGACCATCGTTCTTCCCCATGGTGTTCTGTTCCGGGGGGGAGATGAAGGGAAAATCCGCAGGAACCTGATTGAACAGAACCATATCGATACCATTATCGGGCTGCCGGCCAATATCTTTTTCGGCACCGGTATTCCCACCATCATCATGGTGCTCAAACAGAAAAGGGATAACAGCGATATCCTGATTGTCGATGCTTCCAAAGGCTTTGAAAAAGTGGGCAAAAACAATCAGCTTCGTGCGTCAGATATTAAAAGAATCACCGATACTGTCATCGGCCGCTCTGATGTGGAAAAATATTCCAGAAAAGTCAGCCGGGATGAAATAAGAGAAAATGAATACAATCTCAATATACCCCGCTATGTAGACTCCTCTAAAGAATCCGAGAGTTGGGATCTTTACTCTTCCATGTTCGGGGGTATTCCCAAAAACGAGATTGACGAGCTTCATATCTACTGGGAGGCCTTCCCCTCTCTTCGAAAAGCCCTGTTTTCTGACATCAATGCACAATATGTAGAGTTGAATGTAAATGATGCGGGAGAATCGATTCACAATGATCCGGATGTAATAAACTTTAAAGCGAATTTCTCCGGGGCTTTTGATGATTTTGATAAATACCTGAAAAAGCGGCTTATTGCGGGTATGGAGAGGGTAAGCTTAGGCAAAGAAAAAGCTCTGCTGAGTGATAAAATCTTCGACCGGCTTTCAAATATTCCTCTTATTGACAGGTATGAGGCGTATCAGATATTGGACGACGACTGGAATATTATCAGCGAAGATCTGGAAATGATCCAGACCGAAGGGTTTTCCGCCGTCACGCAGGTAGACCCCAATCTGGTAATTAAGAAAAAAGAGGGGAAAGATCAGGAAGTCCAGGAAGGCTGGAGAGGGCATATTCTTCCCTTTGAACTGGTTCAGGAAACTCTGTTAAAGAATGAAAAAGAGTCTATTGCCATCAAGGAGGATCGTCTTCTGGAAATAGCAGGAGAAATCGAATCTGTTTTAGAGTCCTTAAGTGAAGAGGATAAAGACCGGGATGCTGTTAATGAAGCAGGCGACGGTTTTGCGGGCGCCGCTTTAAAAAAGGAGTGCAAGCAGGTTAAAGCCGATATGGAGAAGGGCGAACGCTTTGAAGACGATTCCTACGAGAGAAAAATCTTAAGTGTGGAAACTCTTCTTGACGAAGAAGCCTCCTTGAAAAAAGAGATCAAAGCCGAAACCGCGGCACTCCACCTAAAAACCAAAGAGACCATCGAAGGGCTGAGTGATAATCAGGTCCATGACCTGCTGGAACGCAAATGGATTACTCCTTTAATAGACTCCCTTCACAAACTGCCGGAAAATATTATAGACAATTTGACAAGCCGGGTAAGAACCCTGGCGGAAAAGTATGCCGTTACCTACAAGGATCTGGAAGCAGAGATCCATGAAACTGAAGAAAGTCTTATTTCCATGATGGATGAACTGACCGGCAGCGAACACGATATGCAGGGGCTGAAAGAGTTTCAGACTTTGTTGAGGGGTAAGTAGGATGGATAAGATGCAGGCTGGCGATTTCAATGAAATCTTTAAGCAGATACAAATAGCCCGGAAAAAGGTTGTCCAAACGGCCAATTCCACATTGATTGAACTTTATTGGAATATCGGTAGAAGTATTTCTCAAAAAATAAATTCTGAGAAATGGGGAAAAGGGGTCGTCAGAGATTTGGCGGAATTTATCTCCCAAAAAGAGCCGGGAATAAAAGGGTTTGGTGATAAAAACCTTTGGCGAATGAAACAGTTTTATGAAACCTATAGCCATAATGAAGAACTCGCCACACTGTGGCGAGTTTTGTCCTGGAGTCATAATCGCCGCATAATGACCCTGAAAACCCAAGAAGAAAGGATCTTTTACCTGAAGATTTGTTCCGAAAACAATTACAGCGTGAGAGATTTGGAACGACTCATCAATACCTCGACTTTTGAGCGGGTCATGCTTTCGGATAACAAATCGTCTCAGGTCTTCAAGGATTTACCGCAAAAAACAGAAGGGATTTTTCGTGACAGCTATATTCTTGATTTTCTGAATCTTCCGGCCGCCTATGAGGAAAAAGAGTTACAAAAGGCCCTTGTTCATTACTTAAAGGATTTTTTACAGGAGTTAGGCGGAGGATTTTCGTTTATCGGAGAAGAATACAGGCTGCAAGTCGGCACCGATGATTTTTATATTGATCTGCTTTTTTTTCATCGTAAAATGCAATGTCTTGTTGCTTTTGAATTAAAAACCACCAAATTTAAACCGGAGCATTTGGGACAGCTGGAGTTTTACCTTGAGGCTTTGGACCGGGATGTAAAGCTGGAGCATGAAAACCCAAGCATCGGGGTCCTTCTTTGCCGGGAAAAAAACGATGAAGTGGTTGAATATGCCCTCAGTCGCAGCCTTAGCCCCTCAGTTGTGACCGAGTATCAGACAAAGATCCTGCCGAAAGAATTGTTGAAACAAAAGATAAACGATTTTTACACCCTGATTGAACAAAGAAGCGAGGCCAACGATGAAAACTAATGTGCCGGAGATCCGTTTTCAGGGGTTTGAAGAGGAATGGGAAACGCTAGAATATAAAGATCTATTTTCAAAATTATCAAATAACAGTCTTTCAAGAGATGAATTAAATTATTCTAGCGGAAGTGCCAAGAATGTACATTACGGAGATGTTCTTATTAAATTCAGTGAAATTCTTGATATAAAAACAGAAATACTACCTTATATAAATGATTCTGAAATAGTAATGAAATATATTACATCAAAGTTGCGAGATGGTGACATAGTAATGGCTGATGCAGCTGAAGACGAAACAGTTGGAAAATGTACTGAGCTGGTAAATGTAAAAAATGAAACTATATTAGCTGGTTTACACACTATTGCAATCAGGCCAGAGATAGATTTCGCTTCATTGTATCTAGGTTACTACTTAAATAGCGATCAATACCACAGTCAGCTCTTGCGATTGATGCAAGGTACAAAAGTTTCTTCAATTTCTAACACTGCTTTACGAGATACTATAATTTCCTTTCCATCAGACAAATCTGAACAAACCAAAATCGGCAGCTACTTCAAAAACCTTGACCGGCTGATCACCCTGAAACAGCGCAAACTGGACAAGCTTAAGAACGTAAAAAAATCGATGCTGGAAAAGATGTTTCCCCGAGAAGGCGCCGCCGTACCGGAGATCCGTTTTCAGGGATTTTCGGGGGAATGGGAGAGGAAAACGCTGGGGGAAGTGACATTAAAAATTGGAGATGGACTTCATGGAACTCCAACATATCATGATAATGGTGAATTTTATTTTATAAATGGAAACAATCTTATAGATGGGAAAATCTCAGTTTTTAAAGACACAAGAAGAGTGAATGAAGATGCTTTATTCAGTGATGATAAAGAATTAAATGAAAATACAATTCTGTTATCGATAAATGGAACTATTGGCAATTTGGCACTATATCTCGGTGAAAAAGTAATGCTTGGAAAAAGTGTTGCTTATTTGATGTTAAATAAAGTTTATAAATTATATATGTTTTACGTGTTACAGAATTCATGTATAAAGCAGTATTTTTTTAGTAATTTGACTGGTTCAACGATTAAAAACTTGGGGCTTGAAACAATCAGAAAAACTTGCCTTTTGATACCTATTCAAATTGAAGAACAAACCAAAATCGGAAACTACTTTAAAAACCTCGACCGTCTTATTTCGCTCCAGCAAAAGGAGATCGAAAAACTCAAACAGATCAAATCATCCTGTTTAAGCAAGATGTTTGTGTAGGGGGGGGTATGTCACTGTACAAGAACAAATATCGTATTGAGTCATCACGGTTAAAAGGATGGGATTATTCATCTCCCGGAAATTATTTTATTACAATCTGTACAAAAAACAGAAAATGCCTATTGGGAGATGTTGTGAACGGGAAAATCGTTTTATCAGAAATGGGAAAAATTGTAGAAAATTATTGGCGTGAAATCCCAAATCATTTTAATGGAATTATATTGGATGAATTTGTGATTATGCCAAATCATGTTCACGGTATTATATCCATCGTAGAGACGCCCAAATTGGGCGTCTCTACGATTACAGGGGACACCCGAAATTCCCCGCATATCGGAATCATTATTAATCAATTCAAACGAATTTGTACAATCCGTATTCGGACATCTAATCCAGGCATATCGGTATGGCAAAGCCGTTTTCACGATCATATCATTCGAGACAGAAATGAATTAACCAGAATTCGCCAATATATCATTAATAATCCCGATAATTGTGAGAAAGATGATTATTATAGAACGAAGGTATCTCCATGAACAGATCAAATCATCCTGCCTTAGCAAGATGTTTGTATAGGGGGTGTAATGAATTTAGAACAGAATAGCCTTGATAGTAATATACAACCGGCAGACCGGATTCATAAGACAGAGACATTACTAAAACAAGTTGCATTAGGTGAGGATAGTACACGCCAATTCAAGGCAGATATCCGCAATGCCGAATCCCTGGCCTCGGAGATGGCGGCCTTCGCGAATTCCGAGGGGGGAGCGATTTATATCGGTGTGGCCGATGACGGCTCCATACCCGGTTTATGCGCTTCTGATGTTGCCCGGATCAATCAGCTTATCAGTAATAGCGCCAGCCAGCTTGTTAAGAGTCCCCTGATTGTGCGTACTGAAAATGTATCTGTTAATAAGGATAGAGTTGTTATTGTCCTTACCGTACCTAAAGGCCTCGATAAACCATACTTTGACAAGAATGGTGTCATTTGGTTGAAAACCGGCTCTGATAAAAGACGTGTGAATTCCAAGGAGGAACTGCGGCGTCTCTTTCAGGTGACCGATCAATTTCATGCCGACGAGGTTCCCACCAAAGCGGGGATAGGCAAACTGGATAAATTGCGTTTTCGTGATTTCTTAAGAGATGTTTACAAACAATCCTATCCGGAATCTGATGAGGATCTGATGCGATTGCTTCAGAATATGAATCTGGCAGCAGATGATGGAAATCTCAATCTTGCCGGTGTTCTGATGTTTGCAGAACAGCCTCAGTTTATCAAACCGCAATTTGTGGTTAAGGCCATTCGTTATCCGGGAAATGAGATCCACGCAACTGATTACCTTGATACCGAAGATTTTCAAGGCCCCCTGTCGGAAATTTTTAAGGATGCCATGGCCTTTGTTATGCGGAACCTTCATAAAATACAAGCGGGAAGAGGTGTCAATGCTCCCGGGACTCCCGAGATTCCGGAAAGTGTTTTTGAAGAGTTGCTGGTGAATGCTTTGGTCCACCGGGATTATCTGGTTAATGCTCCTGTCCGCCTATTCATATTTGATAATCGTATCGAAATCATCAGTCCCGGCCATTTGCCTAATAATCTGACAGTGGAGAAAATACGAACAGGAAACTCAAATATTCGAAACCCTATACTTGTGTCCTATGTGGCCAAGGGACTCCTCCCGTATCACGGGCTTGGCTCCGGAATTAAGCGAGCCTTATCGGTGTGGCCGCAAATAGATTTCACGGATGATAGAGAAGGCGGTCAGTTTGCGGCAAAGGTGTATCGTGAGCCGGTTGATAGCTTGAATTTAGCAAATGAGCCTTTAAATGAGCCTTTAAATGAGCCTTTAAAATTATCCTCTTCTCAGCGAAAGGTTGCTGATATAATCTCCAGAGATCCTTTTATTACCAAAGAAAATCTAATTGAGAAAACCGGCTTATCCCGTTCGACAATTACAAGAATCTTGACCCATTTAAGAAATTCGGGCGTTATAAAGCGGATAGGTTCCAAGAAAACCGGACACTGGGAGATTGTGAAAGGAGAAAATAAATGACCTTTACCACTGAAGCCGATTTTGAAAAGGCCTTGATCTATATACTTTCCGGGAAGCACGGCTGGGAAAGCAGGGTGATTAAAAACCCGACAGAAGAGGATCTCCTGAAAAACTGGGCCGGGATTCTGTACACCAACAACCAGGACATAGACAGGCTGGGTGAACACCCTCTGACCGACGGCGAGATGCAGCAGATACTGGAACAGATCAAGGAGCTGAAAACGCCATTGAAGCTCAACGGTTTTATCAATGGCAAGACCGTCAGTATTACCCGGGATAATCCCGAAGACAAACTCCACTTTGGCAAAGAGGTGAGCCTGAAGATCTACGACCGGATGGAGATAGCCGCCGGTCAGAGCCGGTATCAGATTGTGCAGCAGCCCAGGTTCAAAAGCAGCTCCAAAATCCTGGGTGACCGGCGGGGCGATCTGATGCTCCTGATCAACGGAATGCCTGTCATTCATATCGAACTGAAAAAGAGCGGTATTCATGTCAGCCAGGCCTGCCATCAGATTGAAAAATACTCGGGCGAAGGAATCTTTACCGGACTCTTCTCCCTGGTGCAGATCTTTGTAGCCATGAACCCGGAAGAAACGGTCTATTTTGCCAACCCCGGTCCCGAGGGAAAATTTAACAGGGATTTCTACTTTCACTGGGCTAATTATAATAATGAGCCAATTAACCGCTGGGACAGAGTGGCAGAGGAGCTTCTTTCAATTCCCATGGCTCATCAGCTTATCGGTTTTTATACCGTAGCCGACGGCTCCGACGGTGTGTTAAAGGTGATGCGCAGTTATCAGTATTTAGCGGCCAATGCTATTTCCGACCGGGTTTCCAGGGCCGACTGGAAGCATAACAATATTCGCGGCGGCCATATCTGGCATACCACCGGCTCCGGTAAAACTATGACCAGCTTTAAATCGGCTCAGCTTATCGCCAACTCCAGGGATGCCGATAAGGTTCTCTTCTTGATGGATAGAATTGAACTGGGAACCCAGTCCCTCCGGGAGTACCGTCATTTTGCCGAAGATAGCGATTCCGTTCAGGCGACGGAAAACACCGGAGTGCTTATTTCCAAACTGAAGTCAAACAATCCGGCGGACACCCTGATCGTTACTTCCATTCAAAAAATGAGCAATATCTATGATGATGAGGGCGGCCTCAGCAGTCATGATATAGAAAAAATGAAGGACAAAAGAATCGTCTTTATTGTCGATGAATGCCACCGCTCCACCTTTGGCGATATGCTCAGTACAATTAAAACAACTTTTCCCGATGCCATGTTTTTCGGTTTTACCGGGACCCCCATTCATGAAGAGAACAGAAAAAAGCTCAGTACCACCACAACGGTTTTCGGAGACGAGCTGCACCGCTACAGTATTGCCGATGGTATTCGCGACAGAAATGTTCTGGGCTTTGACCCTTATAAAGTACTGACCTACCGGGACAGGGATTTACGAAAAGCCGTGGCCCTGGAACAGGCGAAAGCCGCTGATGAAGCGGAAGCATTTGCCGACCCCAACAAGAAAAAGGTTTACCTCCATTTTATGCAGGAAGTGAAAATGGCAGGGGGAAAAGATGCCAATGATAAATACATAAAAGGAATAGAAGATTATCTAAGCAATGACCAGTACTCCCGACCAGAACATCAGGAAAAGGTGGTGGAGGATATTCGGGACAACCGGATAAGCCTCAGCCAGGCAGGTAAATTTCACGCGATTTTTGCGACCCACAGCATATCCGAAGCCATAGAGTATTACCGCCTTATCAAGGAGAAAATTCCGGACCTTAAAACCACAGCTTTATTTGATCCCAACATCGATAACAGCGGCAATGTTCAGTTCAAGGAGGCCGGGCTTGTAGAAATTATTGAGGATTACAACAGCCGGTACGGCCAGGATTTCACCCTGGCCACCCACGGACAATTCAAGAAGGACATAGCCAACAGACTGGCCCATAAAGAGACCCACAAATTCATTGACCGGCATCCCGAAAAACAGCTCGATCTGCTTATTGTTGTGGACCAGATGCTCACAGGATTTGATTCCAAATGGGTAAATACCCTCTACATGGACAAGGTCCTTAAATACGAAGCCGTCATTCAGGCTTTTTCCAGAACCAACCGGCTATTCGATCCGGCGGACAAACCCTTTGGTATCATTCGCTATTACCGTTTTCCCCATACCATGGAGCAGAATATTAACAATGCAGTTAAACTTTATTCAGGGGATAAACCTTTCGGCCTGTTTGTGGAAAAGCTGGATAAGAATCTCAATAAATTGAATGAAACATATGCCGAAATTGAAGAACTCTTTACTAAGGCGGGGATTGAAAACTTCACCCAATTGCCTGAAGAGAAAAGTGAGCGGGGGCAATTCGCAAAACTCTTTAATCTTTTTAATACTCACCTGGAAGCCGCTAAAGTACAGGGTTTTATCTGGGATAATCTGACCTACAATTTTGAAAGGAACCAGGAACAGGAATCCACAAAAATTGAATCGGTTACTCTAAATATAGATGAAAATACCTACCTTATATTGGCTCTCCGGTATAAGGAACTGTTCGGTGAAGGAGATGGTGGAAGCGGCGGTGGTGAAAGTGTACCTTATGAAATAGACGGGCATCTTACCGAAATTGACACAGGTCGTATTGATTCAGACTATATGAACTCACGCTTTGACAAATTTCTCAAGGTACTTCATCTGGAGGGAGAAAACCAGCAGGAATTGCAGGAAGCATTGAACGAACTCCACAAATCCTTTGCCGGTCTGACACAGGAAGAACAGAAGTATGCCGGAATTTTTCTGAGGGATGTTCAGCGCGGGGATATCACGCCCGAAGCTAACAAAACATTCCGTGATTATATCACCGAATACCAAAGCACGGCTAAAGAAGAGCAGATTAGGAAACTATCAGAAACTCTATATCTGGATAGAACCAAACTGGTTTCCCTGATGAATAATTCCGTATGTGAGTCAACTCTGAACGAGTACGGAAGATTTGATGACCTAAAGAACAGTGTGGACAGGGATAAAGCAAAACAGTATTTTGAAGCGTTGGAAAATAAGACAATACCGCCTTTTAAAATTACTGTTAAAATAGATAATCTTTTACGGGATTTTATCCTTAAAGGTGGATTTGATATTTAGAAATCATGATGAAACTGTCAGATATTCGAAATACTGAAAATTATAGTGTTAGTTTTGCAATATCTGATTTGAATATGTCTTGTTGTTAAAGTGACTCAAAGTTCATAAACTGCATAAAAAATAATACCGCATTTGATTCTGTACTATTTGAAAAAGCATATCGAACTAATCCGAATTTGTTATATGGAAGAACAACCCATAGGTAGATATGGTCTCAAATTTGTGAAGAAAATGATAAATTGAGACTTTATTATTATCAATCGTAAATTTCATACGAATTTTCCTGAAAATTTCTCTTGACTATAATTATA
>JAFGSO010000478.1 GCA_016934605.1 Calditrichota bacterium
TCCGGTTGACCAGTCGGGACCAAACCGTCCATGGTTTAGCCAGTATCCAGATCCAAATCAGTCTTGCATGATAAAATCTTTAAATCATTTGCCTATCTTACTTTGTGCCCCGCTATCATGGAATTCATGAATTATTCAGGCTAGATGATGTATTTAAGATTTTGAATTTTTTCGGAATCACGCCGATAGGCGGATCAGTCAACTGAGAGGCTGATTTGGAATTTAATTCTGGATGCTGGTTACTGGATACTGGTGGCTGGATGCTGATGGCTGGCAACCACCTTCCGCGATCTTTGATCTTATTTCATTATAACTGCTTCCCATGCGCCTTTGAGCCCCTGGGCCCTGAGCCTTTTTTTATATCAGCCTTTTTTAATCACAACTACCGTTACATCGTCATCCGGTTCAGGAATAATTTCAAAAAAGTCTTTTTTCAGATGATTTACAATTTCCCGCGATGTGCCGGTTTTTACTTCTCTCAAACTTTGCTCCAGACGTGACGAAACAAAATTGATATGTCCCTCCAGTTGATCCTGAAAACCGTCTGTAAACAATACCATGATATCCCCCATCCCCATCATATTGAGAGTATTAACGGTATATCTGGATTTATATCCGAAATCACTTTGCTGTTTGCTGGCATCAATATGTTCTGAAGAGGGAAATGTCCCAATTGGTGGAAAAATGACCATCCGTCGGGGATTAATATCGACAATCTGGTTGAATTGCTGGGAGAAAATTACCGGAAGTGGATGTCCCGCCGTGATAAATCTGAATTCACCGCTTTGATGTATTTCTCCGTAGATCATGGTGATAAACTTATCGATGCTGGAGGAGGTATAAAAACGACTGTTAATATTTTCAAAAAGATGGGTCGTTATATCGCCGTTCATCGAAAGTTCATAACCGGTTCCCACCAGGAATGCCTGATGAAGCATGGCGGTGAGCAGCGCATCAGTTATACTGTGTCCGCTGGCATCTGCCAGCAGGATTCCTGCTTTTTGGCGGCACCTTACCAGATTAGCAACGATATCTGATCTATTTCCCTTGGATGCTTCATCGATACGTGCCTCAAGATCGAAACGCTTGTTAAAATCGATATATATCAGATGATCTCCCCCCACTTCCCCGCTGAAAGGAATGGTTTCTCCATAAATATCTATGCCGGGGAGATATGGAACCTCGCCCGGATCGGGTTTAATACGACGGGCAATTCGCTGAAAATTTTTGAGCTCCCCATTTATGTCATTTGTATATGTATTAAATTTTTGCATAGAATCAACTTTCTCTGTTATTGAAAATAAGTCTCAAATATAACCAATTTTTATTACGATTGTGTAGGGATTTTGTTTAAATAAATTTAATTTTTTAGGATAGTTAGTCCTGATGTCTCAAATCCCGCAGAATCCCATCAATTGCTAAACTTCCTGTGTACTGCATGAAAATCCTGGTCTTTACCCTTTTTTCACGCGGAATATCCGGAATAAATTAGCGGGAATGAAATATGATAAAATCACTATGTCAAAACTTTAATTTAGCATACAGGAAGATTTTTCTAATAAATCGGTTTAGCCTGGAAAATTTATAACCACCAAGATCACGCCGGTGGGCGGATCAGTCAGCCGAAAGGTCACGCCGAAGGCACAAAGATATTAAAATAAATGAGTTAAGAATGATTTGTGATTTTAAATATTTCATTTCCCGATTTATTTTTGTCCTGCTTTATTCTGAGTGTCTTCGAGCCTTGGTGGTCCCGGCCTGCCGGGATGAATTAAGCAGGTTAGAAGAACAGTTTATACTTCAGATTCATATTAAAAAAGCCCGGGATAAACAGTTTATCTCCCGGGCTATTTTGAATGATTCTATTATTCAACTATGTTAGTATTGCCGGAAATACCGTAAGTTATTTAGGCTGCGTCCGTTTCGGAAATTGGCGGTTGAACCGGCTTGTACAATAAAGCTGTCACCACTCCAAGGATTACAATT
Source organism: Calditrichota bacterium (assembly GCA_016934605.1). Lineage (GTDB taxonomy): Bacteria > Calditrichota > Calditrichia > RBG-13-44-9 > RBG-13-44-9 > RQOF01. The sequence goes on from JAFGSO010000478.1 coordinate 1,987, forward strand.
TCAATAACTCCGAATATGAACCAGTAAACCGCCAGGCTAAACGGAATCGGTTGAGCAGCATATGATCCCAGACTCATTGGTATACTAAAAAAAAGACCAATAATAAGACCAAACCGGACCCCTTCCATGATTCCTCGTCCTTCATATCCCTTGATGAAAATATAAACGAACAGAAATGCCCATATCAATCCACTCAACCACATGATCCACATCATGCTGTTCATCTCCGACTCAGAGCGCCAGAGATGTGCAGTGGTTTCATAAATGCCCGAGAGAATAACCGCATGGATAATAAATTCCAGAATCTGGGCTACCACAAAAACAACCAGACTCGTGATTAACCACCTTTTGGTATTCATAACAGCCTCCTTAATTTAAGATGAATAAGTAATCCTCTACCAACATCCGGATAAAATTAAACTTTCTCAGGATCAAAAAACATTTTTTTAAAAATGCCCTGGTGCGATAACTTACTGCAAATGAAATTCTAGTCATTTATTTATCAGTAATAGATCGGGCTAAATAGTGACGGCTTTTCATTTAAAGAGAAGAAAGTTTTCCTTATACTTTGAAAATTTTAAAAATATGCTATTTTAAATAACAGAATTCAAGAAAAAATTGGACTTCAGAAAAAAAAATTTTAATATAATTTAACCCCGCAAAACCGTGCAGGAAGCTCTTTTACATACTTTGATATCTACTTTTTGAAAATCCTGGAGTGATATATGATTATTATTTTGATGGGAGTTTCCGGTTCAGGGAAAAGTACCATATGGAAAGCTCCTGTCGCAAGAAATGGGATGGCCTTTCTATAAAGGCGACGATTTTCACCCGCGATCGAATGTAAAAAAGATGAAATCCGGTATTCCACTGACTGATGAAGACAGGCATCCCTAGATGCGCTTCACAAGTTTATGAAAAAATTGACCGCACAAAATAAACATTCGATCACCTCCAGTTCGGCCCTGAAGGCAAAATACCGGATGCGACTGATCCGGGAAATCTCCGATGCTCACTTTATATATCTGAAAGGAAGTTATGCTCTTTTCAAAGCAAGGCTGGAAAAACGTTCCGATCATTTTTGTGACCCTGACTTGCTGACGCAGCAGTGTGAGGATCTGGAAGATCCGGTTGATATGCCGTCATTAGATGCAGCACAGGATCCGCAAAAAATTGTAAGGCAAATCAAGAACATATTTAATCTCACTGATGCAAAAAAACCATTTACCAGGCAAAAGTATAGAACTCGGATATCACCCCTACAAATCCATGACTTCCCTCAGCCAGGATTCATAAATTTCCAGTGTTTCATTTCCGGGCCGTTCGTGTCCCTTGTCAGGCTCTGAAATAAAGGTGACCCGGGCACCGGCATTTTTCAGCATCTGAACAAGTTTTAGTGTCAATTCGAAGGGACAGTTCCGGTCCCTTTTCCCATGAAAAATAAAAACAGGCACATCCCGAAAAACGGACAGGAAATCTTTGTTCAGAAAATCAGGATGGTTGCCCTCCAGATACTGATTTGCCAGATTGGGATGTCCCGAAAAGACCGCCAGTGCTTTGAACCTGTGCGGATATTCATAAAAGGTTCGGTATACTCCATATCCGCCCATGGAAAATCCAGTAAGGACAATCCGGCTGCTATCCACAGGATAATTCTCAATGACATCAGAAACGGATTCCCGAATATCATCCTGCGCCAGATCTGAACTGTAGGCATTTGAGGTACCGCGTCCATAAGGAGCCAGCCGGATAACACCCTCTATTTCAGGCACTTTTTGCAGCTGATTGCGATCATCTTCACCGCTTCCGTGTAAGTAAACAAGAAGAGGATATTTGCGATCGGTAGTAATTCCCTCAGGAATTCCGACACTGTAAGGCTGCAAGCTTCCATCCACCCGGGAACGGTAAGCTCTTCGGAAAATGCCGGTTTTCCCAGCCAGCATATCAATACCCTTTTCTGCAGATTTCAAGATAGATTCCAGATTGTATATCATAAACCGGATTTGTGTTGCAGTATCATATGGCTTCAAATCTTTCAACTGTTTCGCTATCTGTTGTATCATGAACCTGACAGTAGAAATGCTGCCCGACTGTAATCTAGCGGTATAACTATTTAATCTTTCAGAAAGTAAAACTTCATTAAATTCCGGGAGAATACTTAAACCGGTATTCAGCCGATCCGACCCGAAACTGATCTGATATCCACCCGGAATTAAATTATCAATTTCAAGCGGAAAAGAAATCCGGTTGATACCCTTGTCAGAATCCAGCGAAATCATTTTGAACGCAATTCTCTCCCCTTCACCACTGAGTACTGTAATCGGTAAGGCGGCGGTTGTATCACGGTTTGAGACGATCGCAGCCTTTATATAAATAGTATCCGACTGGAAAAGATGATTTTTCTCCAGAATCTGATAACTGAATATTTTTCCAGTAATTTCCGGCTTAAGGAAACGCACCTGCTTATACAATCGCCGGCTTTTTTCGGATTGGAATTTAGGATCATATTTTATAAAATAATAAATCTTATCCTTCTCGCCGATGGCCTGAACGAAGCAAAGATTGAAACCCATGGAATCCTGAATCCAGGGATGATAGGGATACAACTCACTCCAGGGAATAAGCAGCTCAAGTCCCGTGGTCTCTCCGTTACTTTCAACCGCCAGCTTGGTACTTTCCAGCGGACGGAAGGCCAGATCTAGGTTATAATACCAGATAAACTTTCTTCGACTGGAACTATCTGGAGAAAATCCAAGGACATAGAATTCGTCACTGGGTTGCCTGTTCTCCTGCGGTAATAACACTGCCAGATGAAAGCCGTCCCCATTCTGATAGGCTCTGTCCCGAACAATTAACTTTTCCTTCGGGACATTTATATACAGATATAAAAACTCTACACCATAGGCCAGCCGATATTGGATATCCAGAGGATTGGTTTTTTCATTTGTCTTAATAATGTCCTGGAAGGCATATATCGGCAATTCTTCCAGTGTTTTGTCCAGATTCCCGTCGATCAAGGGTGATGCATCCAGAAAAGGTATATCGATAGAATCAGGAGTGCCGAATCCTGACGCTACTTCTGGATGCATAAGCAAAAGGATAATGAACAGAATATTCTGCAGATCTAATTTTACGAGTCTGCCAGCCTGCTTTTTTTGAACCATTTATATTCCGACTTTTATTTCTGATGAATCATTCATTCAACGGTATTTTTTGTAATACTCAGGATCTGTTTCCAGACACCATCATTGAGATCTTCCAATGAATTCAGCCTGACATCGGCCAGTACGAACCGTTCATCTGCCGTCCCCGGCACCGCCAGGCAGGTCATTCTGGCAGCTTTAGCAGAAATCACACCCATCAGGGAATCCTCAATTGCCAGACAATTAACCGGCGATACACCCAGCTTGTTGCTGGTGCTTATATAGACTCCCGGATGTGGTTTACCAAATTTCTCTTCCTGGGCAGAATGGATGACATCGAATTGTGAGGAGAGCTTGAACTTACTCAAAACAGCATCTATGATCCGGTAATTTGAGGAAGATGCCAGAGCCATTTTAACATCCAGTTTTTCACAAAAGGACAGGGCTTCTTTTGCCCCGGGCATAAAATGGCCTTTTTCCCGGATCAGAACAATAACCCGACGAATTATCTCTTCGGTGATCTCTTCACGGCTTTTCCCTTTCCAGGGACGGCGGTGGTACCAGTCATCCACCACCTCATCGGTTCGCATACCGGTTGTTTCCATACAGTTTTCAATAGACAAATTTATATTTACCTGACGGAAGGCCTTTATCTCTGCTTCCTGCCAGAGTGGCTCGGAATCGATTAACAATCCGTCCATATCGAAAATTACAGCTTCAATCATAAAACTCTACCCCTGTATTCCGCTACTGATTCACAATAATATTTGACTACCATCAGCAAAAAAGACATGCAGTCTGATTTTTTGATTCAGGATTCGGTACGGCAAAATCGATTTCTGCGTATGCAATTCTGACAAAGTAAATCAGAAGGATTTAAAAGAAATATCTGGATAAATCAGGCTAAAATTTTTCATCATATTTTGTCCAGAGGAAATCACCCAGTTTCCAGGCTTCTCTTACCGCACGGCTGGCCCATTTCA
>JAFGSO010000479.1 GCA_016934605.1 Calditrichota bacterium
CAGAAGTAAATTCCAATTACCAAGCACCAAATCAGCCGGCAGGTCACGCCGAAGCTCGGATCATCCCGGCGGATCGTATAGGCGAAGTGGCTCAAGGAGCAAGGAGGCAGGTGGCAAAAAAAGGTCATAGCGCTTGAAGGCTTATTTCGTTTCTTCTTTGATCTCCGAAAGGCGGATCCTGGCGGATTTGATCTTATTTCTTTTTTCTATGCACTATGCACCTATGCACTTTGCTCTATGCTATTCCCTTTACCCATCTGACAGAAACCATTCATAGAACTTTCTTAATCCTGTTTCCAGATCGGTCTTGGGATCATATCCCAGCAAATTTCTGGCCTTGGTGATATCTGCATACGTCTGCAAAACATCGCCGGGCTGCATTTCCAGAAACTTTTTTTCAATCTTCTTTCCGGAAACTTTTTCAATTGCCGCAATAAGATCCTTAAGTGAAATTGTCCGGGATTCACCGAGATTAATAATCTCATAACCAGCGACTTTATCGATACTCTTTGATATTCCATCCAGGATATCATCAATGTAGGTGTAATCACGTTGTGTACTTCCGTCACCAAAAACCGGAATCGCCTGACCCCGGGTCACAAGATCAAAAAATTTATGGATAGCCAGATCGGGGCGCTGACGCGGTCCGTAGACGGTAAAAAAGCGCAGACAGAAAATATCCATTCCATATAAATGATGATAATTGTGGCACAGTAATTCTCCGGCCTTTTTAGTTGCTGCATACGGTGAGATTGGATAATCAACGTTATCGTCTTCGGAAAACGGAACTTTCTTGTTATTTCCATACACGGAAGAGGAGGAAGCAAAAATAAATTTCTGAATCCCTCTTGCTCTGCATTCCTCCAGCAAATTAAGAGTTCCTTCTACATTGGTCTTATAATATCCCCGGGGATCTTCAATGGACGGTCTGACACCCGCCTTTGCCGCCAGATGAATAATCAGTTCAAAATCATGTCGCGAAAAAATTTCGCTTAATTCATCTTGATTCAGAATATCCTGTTTATAAAAAGAAAAGTCATTAAATTCAAATGCTCTTTTCAAATTTTTTTCCTTGATGTCAGGATCATAAAAAGGATCGAGATTATCAATTACAGCAACCTTATGCTTCCTTCCCAGCAGCATTTCCACCACATGAGAACCGATAAATCCGGCACCGCCGGTGACCAGGATATTCATTTCAGAGACTCCCTCGTATTTTATGAATTACGTAGTAAGATCAAAGACTTAAGATCAAAGAATAAAGAAAATCCAAAACAGAAAGCAGTCTACCTGAAAGATGTTTTCTCAACAGCAAATATTCACTCTGGCATAATTTCTACCTTTGATTTTGGGGAGTCTGCTTCCCTATTTTTTGTTACTGCCGACTGCCTCTTGGATCCTGATTCCTTCATCCTGACTAAAGCTATGGATGGTTTAGTCCCGACGGGTCAACCGGAGGTTGACAGGGAGTCGGTAATCCTGTATCCTCAATTATCCTCTGCTTCTACTTTCTGTACAAAATTTTTAATAGTCAAAAACTGACTTCCCAATTCTTTCAGATGTATTATAAGCTTCTCAAGTTTTGCTGCAGTGTGGTTCAATCCATAATAATGCCGGAAGCGGTAATTTAATTTGATGCCTTTTATTCGTTCCTGCTGCGGTTCGAACTCCCAGGGATGAAGATAAAAATTATATACTGAACCCTGCTGTAATTTGCTTTTCACTAATTTTTTAAAAATCCGGAAAGGAATGATTCTGAAATATGCACCACCGCCTATGGGAATAGGGATTCCTTTAAACTGATAACTGGATAAAGGTACTTCGTATACTCCGTTCTGGGTGATATAGTATCCATCAGATTTCTGTTGCAGTTTGCCGGCAATTTTTCCATAACGCCGGTTTAACTGAAATGGATTGTAACTGGAATCATAAATAAAGTTTAATTCTTTTAAATGTTCCAGGATAACATCACTGATGGAAAAATTGGGCGCCCGATAACCAACCACTGATTCCGATATAGTATCCTCAAGTATGTGTTTAGATCTGGTAATATCCTCCAGCGAATGATCCTCTTTCAGTAAATTAGCGCGTTCATGTCCATACCCGTGACAGGCGACTTCATGACCCTGTTTAAAAATTTCCCTTATAAGATCCGGCTGACGTTTCGCCACCCACCCCAGAATGAAGAATGTGGCTGGTATGTGATATTTATCGAGTAATTCCAGTATTCTATGGGTATTTTGACTCACAGTGCTTTTTTTATGTTTCCATTCACTCCTTGATATGGCTCCTTTCAGGTTTTCCACCTGAAACCACTCTTCAACATCAAAGGTGAGTAAACAAATTGATTTAGTTTTTCCACTCATCTTAAAAATTTGTTTTTATTTATATTTTTTATAGTGATCTAATAATAATTCAAATATAAACATTAGAGAATGACTTATATCAAGAAAAAAGAAAAGCGTATTCAAATTTGAATACGCTTTTCATAATAATTTAAAAATACTTTTATAAATATCAAAATTTATTTCATAAGCATAAGTTTGATTGTTTCCTGATAATTTTTTGATTTGAATACAGCAAAATAAATCCCGCTTGACACTCTCTGTCCAAAACCATTCCTTCCATCCCAATGAACTGTATAGGTTCCAGCTGTAAATGTCTGATTTACCAACTCAAGTACTTTTTGTCCCAGATTATTAAATAAAATTATCTGTACTCGCGACTGCTCACCCTCTGTTTCTGGAACATCAAACATTAGGGTTGTAGATGGATTAAATGGATTAGGATAGTTATCATATAATTTAAACGATTCGGGTAAATTTGCAGATACAGATAATGATTCGGCAGAAAACCCTGATTTAGAATAAAATGACTTCAGATTTTCTAAATTAACCAAATTCCCCTGGTCATCTTCTAAAATCACGGAATATTTCACTGATTTATCGTCGAAATCAGATCTTGGTATCTTAAAATGATGCTTGAATTTTAATAGACGATCTTTTTCTGCATCTGACGTCGTTTGGCCGGAATATTCTTCCCTGTCTAATTCTTCATACGTTGACATATTCGAGGAGTCTTCTAATTTTAATTCAGAAATAGTATCTTGTTTGAGAATTGACAAATTTCTATAGTACCCTGTTTCATAAGTTTGTTGATTATAGAAAATCAACCGGCTATGATAAGGACTCAAAGTATTAATATCTATTAAAATTTCTTCCTCACTTTCCCGGAAATTAATACTATCGAAATTTTTAGATTCTATTTTCTGAGGTGATAATCCACTATTAAAATATAGTCTAACATTTTCCTGTAAATCACCTTTTTCATTAGTCAATTGTATTTCATAATCGTACTGGGTGCTGGGAATTAGATCTTCTACCAAAACTCCATGATTCAGTTTATTATTATTAATTGTAAATTCCTTAATAATATGCACCGAATTATTATCTTCCAGTATTATTAAGGGGATATAATTCAAATAGGACCTATTAGAAATCTCTCCTGGTGAGGACACAAAAGGAATCAATCCATTTAAATACGGCTTACTGGGATCTTCCAATTGGAGTGCATAACTGTTCTCAGCTATATTAGAACTCTGATTGTGAGAAATAATTTGATTCGAATCTATAGACCTTACTTTTAAATTATTTATAGCCGGATAACTCGTCTGCCATTCAATAAGTGCCTTCGATCCCATGGGTGTAATTTTTATATTATCAATCATTCCTTCTTCGATTGAAGATATTGCAGGTGCATTAACATTATGGAAATAATCAATCAGAGCGGTATGGGCATATCCGGCCGAGTTACCGGCATAGAAGCCAACCGCATTCACCGTCATGACATGACCGAAACTGATGGCCATTGTATAGCTCGAACCATCCCCAGAATATGAGATGGTCCATTGATTGTCCTGACGCAGTACCCGCATATATAACGGATTCATTCCCGAACTACCAATATTCTGATATTTTTTAACACTGGCCATTCCGTTTGTAAAACTAGCCACAAATACATTTGTGCCTGAACCAATACCTAAAAATTCTATCCGCAAGAGATTCGTCGCATCCTGCTCTACATAAATACCCTGCTGAACATTTCCGGTCAATCCTGAATTAAATTTCACTACAATCTCAAAATCCTCATCATTCACCGACTGCATGAGGCGGGGCAAGGTATTGATGAAGGGAACCGAAGAACTGCCCCACACATCATGGGCTACCGCCGACGGTACAGTGATCGATACTTCTGTATCCGTCATTGAGAGCGTCGCATCACTTAACGGATTGACAAATGTCCACAATGAATTATTCAGTATCCCATCATTGAACTCATCTGATACAATTCCTCCCGATGACACATCCTGCGTCATAAACGTTAAATCAACTGAACTGGCGGTATTGTTACTCCCATCAGTTGAACTTACCTGATAATGATAAAGAGTATTAGCAGTTAAATTCGATAAACTGAGACTGTGCTGGGAAACCAGCGAAAGATCCGATTCAATCAAACCGTAAGCAGAGGTCTCACCATAATCCAC
>JAFGSO010000074.1 GCA_016934605.1 Calditrichota bacterium
GCTACGCCCTCCTTCCATTCTTCTGGTTCAAAAAGGAATATAAGCATGTTATAATACTCATTGCCATATGGCACAAATATAGGCGGACTTCATCCTTAATCTTTAATCCTAAATACCAAGCACAAAAGCAAAAATCAATGGCGCTACAATGGTCGCATCGGATTCAATAATAAACCTGGGTGTATCCGCCGCCAGTTTTTCCCAGGTAATTTTTTCATTGGGCACCGCCCCCGAATAGGAACCGTAGCTGGTGGTCGAATCACTGATCTGACAGAAATAGCTCCACAGCGGAACATCTTTTCTCTGCAAATCTTGTCTCATCATCGGTACAACGCAGATCGTGAAATCGCCGGCAATTCCGCCGCCAATCTGAAAAAATCCGACAGGATGCCGGGTAGCGGTTTTCTCGTACCATCCCGCTAACTCCACCATGTATTCAATCCCGCTGCGCACCGTATGAACGTTTTTTATTTCTCCACTGATGCAGTAAGAGGCAAAAATATTTCCCAGGGTGGAATCCTCCCAGCCCGGAACAAAGATGGGAAGATTTTTCTCACTGGCCGCAACCACCCAGCTGTCAGAAGGATCAATCTGATAATATTTTTCCAGTTTTCCGCTTTTAATTAATCTGTAAAAAAATTCATGCGGGAAAAAACGATTATCCTCTTCATCGGCCTGCTTCCATTCGCCAGCCATACCTCCTTCGATCCGGCGAATGGCTTCTTCTTCAGGAATACAAGTGTCTGTTACCCGGTTGAGATGGCGTTCCAGCAGTTTCTGTTCCTCACCGGTGGTCAATTCCCGGTATTTGGAAATTCTGACATAATGGTCATGAGCTACCAGATTAAAAATATCTTCTTCCATGTTCGCTCCCGTACAGGTGATGGCATGGATTTTATCCTGCCTTATCATTTCAGCCAGGGATAAACCAAGTTCCGCCGTACTCATGGCCCCTGCCAAAGTCATCATCATTTTTCCGCCGGAATCGACCAGTTCACGATAAGCTTTTGCTGCATCCACCAGTGTGGCAGCATTAAAGTGGCGGTAGTGATGCTCGATAAATTCAGATATTGATCGATTTTTCATGTTCATCCATATTTTTTAGTGATAAGTTCAGGCCATTAAATAGAATATATGATATCAGTATAGTCAAGATTTTTTTGAAATCAATGGGTATTTCGTTTTATAATGAGATTCCAAAATCAGATTTCATTCAATAAAATACCGGAACTTCCGAAAAATGAATGTGATACTAAAATTTGCACAAAAAATGTCATTCCAAATTCGATCTGCCACGAAGCAATCACTCCGCTAAATTTCATTTTTTATTTTTCATAAATTTTCATTGCTGTCCAATATAACCTGAATAATCCATGATCTCCATAATAACAGGGCACTAAATCGGATATATTAATGAATTAAAGAATTTTTCATATGAGAAAACTTTATATGATCTGGTCACATCTCGTCCATAAAATACATTATTTTATATATCCGCTTCATTTTTTTTCTGAAAAGTGAGTCTTTCTCAGTGTCTTCTGGGTGCTCAGTGGCACATGAAATAACCACAGAGGGCTCGGAGGGCACAGAGATAGAGACCATTGTATTGTCTAATGATGTTAACGTTTGTGAATTAACCAGGTATAAATAAGTTTCATCATAAAAATGAAGCAGAATAAGGCTTATTAGTCAAGTTTTTGATATTTGATAAGCCAGGTTTGATTTTTATTTTAGAATGCTGTCCAAAACATTTCAGAAAACCCTTTTTCTATAAGAAAGGTGCAATGCCACCTTGATATCAGGGCCATGCAATTTTATCTGATGTTAGCCCGCCATTTCAGAGCCTGTGTGAAATCTCCCAAGCAAGTGTCATGGTCAGGGAAAATGACAACATCAGATTCGGTTTCGCATGTGGTATGTCAAAATTAATTTTGACATACCAGGCCTTCTTTTTTTTCAGGAAAATACCGGGTAATTAGCCGTCCCGAGGGGACGGATATGATGGTAGGAAAATCTGCTTCCCCGGCAATGAATTGCCGGGCTAAAGTCAAAGAGCATAGATATAAAGAAATTCATCGACGTCTCAAAACAGTTATAGAAAAAACTTTATTTTGGACAAGAATGATAAATATTATTAAGTCCTATCCCGGTGTACTGGAATAAATAATAATTTAGAGTAACCGATTTTTGCAGGTATAATTTAACTTTTATCAATTTTTCGTAAATTTCATATAATCATTTTTTCTATTTTTATTCTCTGGTATCAGCTGATAAATTAATATGATGGATTTATGAATCCGCTGGAGTCGTTGCTGTATTGAAAAATTCTCAAAATTGACTCCAAGATTTCATATAAATGTCGAATATGTGATTCAGTCACACTATTTTAGGAGGTAAAATTATGCAGCGCATTCTTGCTGGTATTTTTGTATTGATGGTGATTTTGTATTTGCCGGTTCAGGCGCAGGGCCTCGGATTGGGAAAGGTATATGTTGGTGGAAGCATCGGTTCTTCCTTCGTGGAAACCAAACCCCAGGATCTGGGTGGCGAGCAACTGAAACTGGATGCCAATGGATTTGCCTACCGGTTTTATGCCGGTGTTAAACTTCTGCAATTTATAGGTGCGGAAGCTGGTTATCGAAATCTGGGTACGCTGAAAAACACGGTTCAAAATATTGAGATTGAGACCGACATCAGCGGTTTTGATATTTTTGCACGTGCCGGTTACAGTTTCATTATGGCAGAAGTTTTCGCCAAAGCGGGATATTTTTTCTGGAACAGTAAAGTGTCCGGAGCAGGAATTACCGTGGAAGATGATGACAAAGATTTTGGATGGGGAATTGGTGCAGCGCTGAATCTGGGAAAGTTGGGAATAAGAGCCGAATGGGAAAGCTTCAGCCTAGAAGATATGGATAAAGTCTCCATGCTTACGGCAGGTGTGGTCTATTATATTATGTAAAAAACTTTTTTTGGGATATAAGAAGGAAATCAGAACGAAGGGGGAATATTTAGTTCCCCCTTTTTGTTTCACATAATTTCTGTAAAAAGTCAATCGGCATTTCTATCGATATGTAATTCTGTTGAGACCAAGAAAATTTCACAATAAAAATTCATGATCTGAATAATTCATAAACCCATGATAGCAGGGCACAAAGTGAAACACTTTTTTAATATGACAAAATTTATCATCTAATCTTAATAATTTATGAACTTCATGATAACAGGGTATAAAATCAGATAGATAAATAGCTTAAAGAATTTTTCATATGAGAAAACGTTAAAATGATCTGGTCACATCCCGTCCATGGAACGTATTATTTTACATATCCGCTTTATTTTTTCTTTTAAATAATGGGTCTTTCTCACTGTTCTGGTACTTCCGTGGCATATGTATGGCCTCAGACACCGAGAGCACAGAGAAAAAGATTATAGTAAGGTTTAATGATGGTAAAGTTTGTGAATTAACCAGGCTAAAATTGAGGTAAATTTGATTTTTTATATCTCATCCGTAAAACTCTTAAATTTTTTTGATTGCTTTATTTTTTTTCTTAATTCTTTTTATGATGATGGCCTTAGCTCCGCTTTTTGAATACATATTGAAATGAACACAACCAAATGTGCCACCTCGTGTTAAATTTGCCTGATAACTTCGTTCATAAGATAATTGTCTTCTGTTCTCAACCTGTACGGAAAACATCATCGCAATATTCACTATATTCAACATATGATAATCGAAGATGGCTCAAATCAATTCTATCCAAATACACCTCAATAAATACATCTATTTACCTTCTTGCGTTTATTATTAAAGTTTGCTGAGCCAAGGACATCATCATATATTTAAATTAAGTTCTTCTCCATCTCCTGAAATATGAATAGCCGGACACCAAGAGCACAAAGAAATAAAACGCTGCATTTCATATTTTTGATAAAATCAGGTTTAAATCTGCCAATATAATAGACAGATCAACTTTATTATATTACCCAATGATATACTTTTCGGTAAATATTCTTTTATTTTTTGAGTTTTCTGACCAAATTTCAGGGAAGCAGGTTTCATTTAACCCAAAATAGCCCATTTCTATGCGGATTCTTGAATTTTGCCTCTCGCCCGATTTTGGAGGTCTGGAAATTCATATGCGGGATTTTTCCAGCTGGTTACATGAAAAAGAAAATGTTGAGCTCTTCCTGGCGCTGCAGAAAGGTTCCCGTCTCCATCAGGCACTGGAACCCCTGAAAGCTCCCGGTATGCTTTTTAGGAAAAGTACGGGCAAGGTTGCACTATCCCGTGCCTGGAGTCTGGCCGACTTCATACGTATTAATGAAATTGATGTGGTACATGTACACTGGAAGTTCGATCTGCCGGTAGTTGCTCTGGCTCGAAAATTATCCGGAAAGAAGTTTCTTTTTGTCCATACCCGGCAGATGAACATGCCCGGAAAGAAAACTGATCCCTATCACCGCTTCGTCTACGGACAGCTGGATGCCTTTATCGCCATCACCCGCTATATCGAAAATCAAGCGCATGTCAATCTGCCGATTCATTCCGATAAAATTTTTCAGATATACTACGGATTTTCTATCTCCTCCGCTATTTCTCATGACAGAATTAAAGAACTCAAATCCAGATTCGGCATTACCGGGAAATTCACGGTGGGGCTTCTGGGACGAATCAGTGAATACAAGGGACAGCATCTGCTGATTGAAGCGGTGGAGCAGCTGAACCGGGAAGGTTTGCCTGTTCACGCCTTTATCGTGGGAGCACCTTTTGAACCGGTTTATTGCAGACAATTGCATCAAATGGTTCTGGACAAAGCCCTGCAGGAACAGGTGCGCTTTATCGATTTTTATGAAAA
>JAFGSO010000075.1 GCA_016934605.1 Calditrichota bacterium
TACCGAGGCCGGCATATTGGTAAAATGATTGTTTATTCAGATGGAAATGATTAAATTTAATTACGTTAAAATCAATTAACGGAAAGAAAATCCTTCTTTCTCTGCAGCCTGATCAGGTTGGACCGGAAAAGCAGTTTCGACATATCATTTAAACCGAGGAATTGTTACCATGCCCGCTAAAAAATCACAATCCGTATCCAGAGTTGAAGAGTATTTCGTTAAAAATTCACCTTATGATTATATTTATGCACCTGCTGAAAAAATCAAGACAGTCATCGTCGATAATTTTCCGGCTCTGGGGAAGATGACCGCCCTGCGATTCATCGAATGGGTCCAGCACAATCCGGGCGGAAATATATCCTTACCAACCGGAAAAACTCCGGAACATTTTATTAAATGGGTGCATCATTACCTCAAAAACTGGAATAAAAAGGAAATTACCCAGGAACTGGAAAATTATGGAATTGATCCTGGCGTGATTCCGGACATGAAGAGTCTTCATTTCATTCAGATCGATGAATTTTACCCCATAAACCCACAACAGCACAACAGCTTTTACTATTATGTGAATGAATTCTATATCGAGGGATTTGGTCTGGATCCCAAAAAATCCTTGCTGATTGACGGCTCGAAGATTGGATTGAAGGAAAACGAATCTCTGAAGTCCATCTGGCCGGATTTCATGGTCGATTTGAGTCTGCGCTTCCGCAGTCCCAACAGCGAGCTGGAAGAGAGACAAAAACGTGTTGTGGAATCCATCGATCAATGGTGCCAGGAATTTGAGGAGAAGGTCCGGCGCATTGGGGGAATCGGATTCTTTCTGGGGGGAATCGGACCGGATGGCCATATCGGTTTCAATGTTCGGGGATCGGATCACCATTCTACCACCCGTCTAACCCCGACGAATTACGAAACTCAGGCGGCCGCCGCCTCAGACCTGGGCGGGATTGAAGTGGCCCGTAAACGGCTTGTGATTACCATAGGGTTGGGAACTATCACCTATAATCCCGATTGTACGGCAATCATCATCGCAGCCGGTGAAGCCAAGGCCGACGTGGTATCCGATGCCATTCAGCAACCCAAAAATGTACTGTACCCGGCAACTGCCTTGCATACCCTGAAAAATGCCCGGTTTTTTCTGACCACCGGTGCGGCGAAAAAGCTGACTGAAAGACAATACATCCAGCTGACCAACACAAAAACCATGGATGATGAAATTACCGAAAAAATTATTATCGATCTGGCAGTATCCAGGAATAAAAAGATTCTCGATCTAACCAAAAAGGATTTTCAGTCAGATCGTTCTGCATCCCTGCTTTTATCGCGCCGCGAGGAAAGTTTCGATAAACTCTGTCAGATGGTGCATAACAGCATTATCGCTAAAATCGAAAAGGGATCGGAGAGCATTTCCAATGCCCGTTTTTTTCATACCGAACCACACCACGACGATCTGATGCTGGGTTATCTCCCCTTTATTGTAAGGCTTATACGGAATCCCTCGAATACACATTATTTTGCATGCCTCACCAGCGGCTTCACATCCGTAACCAATCATTACATGAAAAACCAGCTGGAATCATTGATGGAATTTATTGACCAGCCTCATTTCAAGGAGATGCTTAAGGAAGGTTATTTCGATCCCGATAACGAGATTGGTCGGAATCGTGATATCTGGCAGTATCTGGATGGGGTAGCAGCCAAAAATGAAGAACTTAAAACCGAAGGAATAGCACGTCGCCTGCTCCGGAACCTGATTGAAATATTTGAAGAATCGGATCTCAGCAATATTAAAAACAGAGTACTGGAACTCGAACACTATTTCAACACTCAGTATCCCGGCAAAAAAGATCCCCAGTATATCCAGCGCCTGAAAGGAATGGGACGTGAATGGGAAGCCGAATGTCTCTGGGGATATTTTGGATGGAGCTGCTCAAATGTTAAAAATCTTCGACTTGGTTTCTATACCGGAGATATTTTTACCGAGGAGCCGACCATGGACCGGGATGTACTTCCGATTTATCGATTGATGGAAGATGTAAAGCCGGATATCGTCTCGCTGGCATTCGATCCCGAAGCCAGCGGTCCCGATACCCATTATAAGGTTCTCCAGGCACTGAATGAAGGGATTCAGATGTATGAGCGAAAAAACAAGGATGTGCAAATCCGAATCTGGGGATATCGAAATGTGTGGTATCGCTTTCATCCCAGTGAAGCGAATATCTTTGTTCCGGTATCACTGAATATGTTTTCCATCCTGCAGAATGCTTTCATGAATTCATTCATCTCCCAGAGAGATGCCTCTTTCCCCAGCTATGAACATGACGGACCTTTTTCAGAACTGGCTCAAAAGATACAGGTTGAACAGTATCAGAAAATCAAGGTCTGTCTGGGGCGGCAATGGTTCCATGAGCATCCCAGTGCCCTTATCCGGGCCACCAGGGGACTGGTATTTATGAAAGAGATGACCATGGAACACTTCTATCAGACCAGTCGCGAACTGAAGAAAGCTCTGGAAAACCGATAATGGGATTATGGATATACAATGGACAGAAAATTTGCCTGGTTACTGATTCTCCTTTTTGAATTCGTCTTCCTTATTTTCGGTTGGAGCCAGGGAATCACCTGGACAGACCGGACTTCAACGGTTTCACTGCCCCAGGGAGTCAGTTTTTATAAGGGAGAAAGAAATAACCCCCTGCTCAAAGCATGGTACATCGACATAGATCTCAATAATGCCAATATAGCTGTTCGTCCCTATATTTCATCCAGTAAGAAAGGTATTGTGCAATTCACCCAGAGTGTGGGTGCATTTGCGGCTATAAACGGGGGTTATTTTGATATAAACAGCTCAACTTCCTACTCTGCAGTGGTTTATCCGGAAGAGGTAAAAGCACAAAATCTGGCAGCCATTTTACGCGACGGTCTCACCTATTATGTAACCCGGGGATTTTTCGGGATAACATACCAGCGGGAGCCAGCGGTTGACTGGATTTTCCATTTCGGAAATGAAGTAAGCCAGCTGTACAGATTTCCGCAACCCCTTCCCAACATCCAGGGGAATCCGGCTCCCTATCCGGATAGTTCAGACGGAGATCCCTATTCAGGATTAATGGTTGGAATAGGTGGAGGCCCAGTGCTTGTAAAGGATAGCCTGGTAAATATTAGTTACGAAGAAGAAATATTTTTTGGGAATTCAGGTGTAGGCCTGAGCAATCAGGATCCGCGAAGCGCTGTGGGAGCAACCCCGGACAATCATGTCCTCTTCTTAGTTGCGGATGGGCGTGACGTAACCTGGAGCAACGGCGTGAGTCTGATTGAACTGGCAGATATCATGCTCAGTCTGGGTTGTGTGGATGCCATGAATCTGGACGGAGGGGGTTCCACTCAGATGGCCATCGGAAACAGTCTGATCAACCGCCCGGAAGGAGGCACTTTTCAGCGACCCATTCCCACCATTCTGGCACTGGTCGATGCCGACTCCATTCCGTTACCACCCGCCATTTATTACCAGGAAATTATCGATACAGATGATCCGGGTTGTACTTTGCAGGGTTCCGGGTGGTTTCCAACCGCCAATCCGGGATACTGGGGAACCAGTCCGGCACTGCTGAATCAGATAGGCACCGGTGCAGATTTTGCTGAATTCGGGCCGAATCTGCCCGATTCCGCTGAATATGAATTATTTGCCTGGTGGGTATCGTCTTCAAACCGTTGCGGTGACACACCTTTCATTGTCACACATGCAGCGGGCTCTGATACAGTTCGGGTTGATCAGAGAGACAATGGCTCCAAATGGTTTTTACTTGGGACTTACACATTTCGCGGAGATACCAGTGATAAGGTGATTTTATCCGATGCCGGAACCATCAGCAGTCTGGTGGTAGCCGATGCCATCCGGATCGTCTCCTACGATAGCACTCTGGTGACAAAAATTGCAGCTGAGCCGATATCCGCACCTTCAGACTTCATTCTGCAGCAAAATCATCCAAATCCCTTCAATCCCTCTACAAAAATCCGTTTTTTTCTCAATGAACCAGGCAGAATAAATCTGGCTATTTACAATATTCTCGGTGAAAAAAAAGGCTCTCTCATACAGAATCAGTATTTCAGCGCCGGCTGGCATGACATGGAGTTTCAGGCCGGAACTCTTCCAAGCGGAATATACATTTACCGCCTGGAGACTCCTTCCGGTAATCTTCAGAAGAAAATGGTTCTCCTCCGATAAATGACCGATATTCCCTAAAAAGCAGGAATTTATATGAAGAAATTCATAAACGGCCAGGGAGCTTCCCGAATCGTAGAGCGAATGGGAAAAGAATTTGTGGTTGTTAAAAATCCGGATTATGTGCATCCCAGCCATGACATCTACCCTCTCGCCCCGCGAATTACCAGACCGTTGAAGCGAATTGATGCGATCGTAATGGACATGGACGGAACCACTACAACCACTGAAGCCCTCTGTATTCATTCCCTGGAGCATATGGTAAGGCAGATTACAGATCGGATGTCCCACAGGGTGTGGGGAGGACTGGAACCAGCGGAGGATTATCCTCATATCATCGGTAATAGCACCACTAAGCATGTAGAATACCTGATCAAAAAATATCAGCCGTACATAAAAATTGAAAATCTGCAAAAATCTTATCTGGAAGCAGTGGCCTGGACGCTTAAATTCGGCAGAGACCGTAAACGTCAGGAAGAAGTTATCGGTAATCTGCATTACTTTGGATTAAAATCGTTGCTGGAAGACAAAAGATTCAGACATTATTTGTCTCTCGAACGGATAGAATCTTTAGATTTCATTGAACTGACCAGATATGTTATCTCTGAATTTGCTGGCGCAATTAAACCAAGATCAGTAACAGATTTGGTTCGTTTCGGAATCGATATTTATTATCATCGCTATCATGAAATTCTCAATGTACTTTTGTCGGGCCGCGGCGATGCTCTGTCGAAAGAATTATTCGGAAAAGCCGGAATCCGCCTGATTGAACCGATGAAGGGGGTAGCTGTATTTCTGGCGCTGATCAAGGGGTTGCTTGGAAAAGATGCTGAAAAATTGCTTCCGGTCCTTTTGGATAATGCAGCGGAAATGGACCCAGATTTTAGCCGAAAATTAATTCAGTTTTCCAAAAAACATCGTTTATCCCAGCTGGGAACTGCTTTTATGAAAAAACCGGTAAAAACAGCCGTGGTAACTTCGTCTATTTCATTCGAAGCCAGAGTGGTATTAACAGAAGTGTTCCGAATCCTGCGGGAACAGATCAGCAGGTGGCCTTTATCTGTCAGCAAAAAGAATAAAATTCTGAAAAAATTTGAAAGTTATGAGAATTATTACGACGCTGTTATTTCGGCATCGGATTCCAGTGAAATCCGCTTGAAACCTCACCGGGACCTATACAGCATTGCACTCCACCGGCTGGGCATAGGCAGGGAGCATTTTCCCAACGTCATCGGATTTGAAGACAGCGAAAGCGGTACCATCGCCATTCGCGCTGCCGGAATCGGAATGTGTATTGCAGTCCCATTTTCAGAGACACAGCATCATGATTTCAGTGCCGCATCCTATGTGGTAAAAGGCGCACTACCTGAAACGCTACTGCGATATCATCTTTTTCTGGATGTGAAATAAACCTTTCCTGCATAATGAAATCAGAGGCGCAGATTTTTCGCGGGAAATAGCGTGCACGGCTTCAGAAAATGCAAATTGTTCGCGGCCATTCATAGAGAATCAACCTGTAAAATTTTTATTGAACGACTGAGATCACATGAAAAGAATTTATCACGTAATATCCAATACCCACTGGGACAGAGAATGGCGCTTCAGCTTTCAGAGAAACCGGCAGATGCTGGTGGAAATGATCGATAAAGTTCTCCAAATTCTGGAAGATGATCCCGATTACCGGGCTTTTCACCTGGATAGTCAGTCTGTGGTGATTGAGGATTACCTTGAGATACGCCCCGAAAAAAGGGATCTCATTGCACATTTCGTTCGACAGAAACGGCTGTTAATCGGTCCCTGGTTTATTTTGCCCGAAGAATTTCAGGTAGGAGGTGAATCGCTGATACGCAATCTGCTTTTTGGGCATTCCATCTGTAGCGAATATGGTCATGTAATGAAAGTAGGTTATTCTCCTTTTTCCTGGGGACAGATTTCGCAACTCCCCCAGATTTACCGGGGTTTTGGAATCGATGTTGTTATGTTTTACCGGGGCATTAACAGTCTGGATAGTCCAAAGGCAGAATTCATCTGGGAAGGAGCAGACGGTACGCGGGCCTTATCCTCCCGCTTTTCTACCATGCCGCGATACAATTTTTATTTTTACATTTATCGTCCGGTTGTTCACAACGAAAAAATAACTGATATCGAGTATTCCTGGCGGCGTAACGGTTTGCCATTCCACATTGCATCGCCTCCTCAGCATGATGAGGATTACTTCATTCTCAAACCTCCTGACAGTTATTATCCGGAAAATCTCAAGAGCAGTGTGGAAACCATTATCCGAGATCAGGCAGATGATTTCACCACACCGCATGTTTTCTGGGCAGAAGGCCACGATTCCAGCGGGCCGCATGAAAAAACAGTGCAGATCATCCGGGATATCAGCCGGTTTATTAAGGATGGGGAAGTGATCCATAGCACCCTGGAAATCTATGCACAGGGGCTTAAAAATTCGGTAGAAACAGAAAAGCTCAAAGTTGTGAGCGGAGAAAGGAGAAGCAGTCAGTATGACCGGCGCTCGGGAAATCTGTACGGATACACAACTTCTGCCAGGATGTACCTGAAACAGATCAATTTCGACTGTGAAAGATGGCTTCAATTCTATGCTGAACCATTCTACAATATAGCCAGGTTACTAGAAGCGGATATCCCGCAGCGTTATCTTGAAATAGCCTGGCATCTGCTGCTGCAGAATTCAGCCCACGATTCCATCGGCGGCTGCAGTCTGGATGCGATTCATGAAGATATGATGAATCGTTATAAACAAAGCCGGGAAATTACACGGGGTGTATTTGAAAGAGCCTGCAAACATCTGGCAAAACAGATTGATTTATCCGCTTACGATAAGAATGATATTTTTCTGGTGGCATTAAATCCTCTGACATTTCCAAATTCATCCTGTATCGAAGCATATATTGATATTCCGGCCAGTTTAGATCGGGGAGGTCTCCGGATAAAAAAGCTTGACGGCGAGGAGATGCCTGTCCAGTTGCTGAAACGCTTTCCGGCAGAACCGGTGGTGGAGCAGATGATCGACCGTCCCATGTATCTGAAAATGATCCGTTATCATTGTCTGATACAAATCAAAGACTGTCCTTCCATGGGACTTACGACTCTGCAGGTTGTGCCTGTAAAAAAGACATTAATTCTTCCCGGAACCATTGCGCTAAACAAAGGCAATCAGGTTATCCTTGAAAACCGTTTCCTGAAAATTCTGATCAATAAAAACGGAACTTTTAATGTCATTGATAAACGGAACCGGCAGGAATTTCATCAGCTGGGTTATTTCCTGGATGAAGGAGAGGCCGGACATGCCTGGATTCATGAAGCAGTAGATCCGGTTCCGGATACAAAAAATTCCACTCCGGAAATCAAGATTTTGCGAAATGGGCCATTGCAGGCAACCGCACTGATCCGCCATCATTTCAGGATTTCGAAAAATCTGACACGGAATGGTAAGCGTTCCGGACGGCAAACTGTTTTACCAATTGAAATGGAAATAGGATTGGACAAAGAATCGCCGCGGGTAAATCTGTATATCAGACTGGACAATACCGCTGAATCTCACCGATTGAGAATAATGTTTCCCCTGGATATTCCCACCGAGTATTCCTTTGGGGAAGGACAATTTGATGTGGTGAAGCGTTACATCGAACGGGAAGATACCGGCAACTGGGTGGAACAGCCGATGCTGGATTACCCCATGCATCACTTCGTGGATGTTTCCGACGGAAATTGCGGAGCTGCTGTTCTGGTGGACGGTCTCAAAGAATATGAAGTCATAGATAATCCGCAACGGTTGCTGGCTATTACCCTGCTGCGCTGCTTCCGTTACATCATCCAGCCCAGTGCGTTGCAGGATTATTCCCATCAAAAAGGATCACAGTGTCCCGGAAAACATGAATTCCGGCTGGCTTTTTACCCCCACCCGGGATATTGGGATAAAGGTCAGGTTTTTACCGAGGCGTTGAAATTCAATCTGCCCGTGAAAAGTTTTCAGATTGGTCATAACCGGGGAGTGATTCCACCCGATGTTTCTTTCTTCAGAATCGAACCGGAAACACTGATATTCAGTTGCCTCAAAAAGACGGAAAAAAATTCTGAAAGAACTATTATTATCCGCTTATATAATCCAACCAACCAGAAAATTTCCGGAAAATTGAAAACTTTTTTTTCATTAGAAAAATGTGAAGAAGTGACTCTGGAAGAAGTGACTCTGGAAGAAGTGACTCTGGAAGAAGTGACTTTGAAACAAATGACTCCCCTCAATTCTAATGAGATAGTTTTAGATGTTTCCCCGAAAAAAATAGTGACACTGAGCCTGGAAATAAGGAAAAAACAGCCAGAATAGAGAAGGATTCAGGAGTCAGGAATCAGGATTCCCGACTCCCTGTCAACCTCCGGTTGACCCGTCGGGACTCAACCTTCCATGGTTTCGTCAAGGCTCGGGGATTTTGTCCACTGATTACACGCCTGTCCGGTGGCAGAGGGGCTTGTCCGGCGTCCAGACTGGCTGTTATATTTGCTATAGACGGGTATCCTGCAGTTAGATTCCATCCAAAAAAAGATGCCACCGCTTCCATAACGATGGCATCTTAGATCAATTCTCATACTAGAATGACAGGCTTATTTCAGCAACATCATTCTTTTGACCGTGCGGTGCTGGTTGGCCTGTACGTGATAGAAGTACATGCCGCTGGCCAGCCTGGAGGCATTAAACTGAATCTTATGATAACCCGGATTCAGTTTTCCGTTAAAGATTTCAGTCACTTTCTGGCCAAGCACATTATATACGGTAATCTTCACATCAGCCAGCTCCGGAATGGACAGATTGATGGTCGTTGTCGGATTAAACGGATTGGGATAATTCTGACTGACCTCAAACCTTTCCGGAATCTGAACAAGATCCGTTTCAATAGCCACAAGCGTATCGTTGGATACCACCTTTTCGAAGCTGTATGAAGAGACACCATTATTGGTAATCAGCTCGATCAGGGAATTATTCACCGGACTATAAACTGCTCCGCCGGTGGCATTTCCGTTAGTGTTGGTTGAATATGCCGGTGTACCGGCAGGAAGCACTTCCAGCTGAGTACAGAGGCTGTCTCCCGGTTCTCCGAGCAGTTCAACTACCTTCGTCCCCGGACCGGTATGCCATCCGTTAGTAACGGAAACGAAGCGTCTGGTAGTATCATCCGTGGTAGTCACCTCAAAATAATTTATAGCTGTTCCGGAAACCACCGCGGTGTCGAATACATGCACTTCGGTACCATCCCGCTTGATATACCGTGGGGCGGTAAACGGGCCATTGATGAAGAAGTAATCGCTGTCTCCAACCCGGCTGATGCCATAGCGGGCGGCATCGGCTGTTGCCAGCGGAATGGTATCCGTTGGTACGAAGCTGTTTCCATCGGTGGTACCGAATACGTATATCTTATCTCCACCGCTGCCCGTTGTGTAAACTTCCACATCCAGCCCGGTTCCGCTCACGGCAAGGATATCGCCATTCCGATCGGTTAGCGGAGCACTGTGAACCAGCTGCATGGTTGCATTTTCATCGGCCCAGCGGTACAGATTGAAATTGCCGCCGGGAGATGACAGGTTGGATGCAAAAATCTGACCGTCTTCCGTAGCGGCAATAGCACTAATTTTGATATATCCACCCGAGACCAGGGCAGAGAGATCCATATCCGTCACAAAATCACCCGTCTGAGCGTCAAACGCCTTCACGTAATCACCAACTCCCTGCGGATGAGCCACAAAATAAAGGTGGTTGGTTGCCAGACTGTACGCGATAGTACGCGGAGCGTTAGCCGAGGCACCCATCCAGGCGGCGGTATCGGCCATGAGCCTCCACTCCAGCGGCCACAGTTCATAACTGGAACCGGTGAGATAGATTTCATACTCTCCGACATTGGAATAAATCCGCATGGTATCGGTTAGTGTATCGGGATATAATGGAGCGTACGTCACCGGGACAATCAGTGTGGAATCCGGTTCGATCACCGTACCACTGTCCAGTGTGGCAGACGTACTGAAGTGAGGTGACTGGAAGGTTACACCGGTTACTACAAAATCGGCTGACCCGATATTCTGAATAGAGAGGTCAAACGACTCACTGCCATTCACCGGAACGACACCAAAATCGTAACTGGTTGTGGAAAAGAGCGGAATGGCAACATTCACGGACATGGTATAAGCTCCGACTCCGTTGTTGGTACCCAGCACATACAGCGTATAAGTACCGTCTCCGTTATCCTTGAAATCCACATCACCGGCACCATTGCCGTTGGTATTGGTACCGAGAGTCGGAGTTTCGCCGATACTGACCGCTCCGGCTGCTCCGGCAGTGACATCCAGCACTCTGGCATTTTCCTTATTGAACCACTGATAGGTAATTACATAGGGTGTTCCGCCGGCTTCAAAATAGCGGATGGCACTGCTGCCGGTGCCAACCAGATCACCACTGATGCTTCCCAGCGTATCACCGGTACTGGTTACTTCATAGGGATTAATACCGTTGCCGTTCACATAAAAGTCAACAGCACCGAAATCTTTGGGGCCAACTGACGGCATGGAGCCGAAGCTGGCAATATTGGTCACGGTAATTTCAGCAGGAGTAGCGTTGAATGTTCCGCCACTCATGGTCCATTTCAGAACAATATTGCTGTTAGCAGCTGCAGCGTACACCTCCGCCGTTCCGGCCGAATAATCTCCCACTACGGTCAGTTTATCTCCCAGACGATAGGCATTGGGATTGTTGAAAACAATCACCTCTTCCCGAACGGCCGTTTCACTATCCCACTTATATACCTTGAAGTCACCGGTGATAAACGGCGGCGCAATCAGGTTGCATCCGAAGATGATGCCATCATCGGAAACTTCCACGTCTTCCACCCGGGTGCCGCTCTGGTTCAGCACACCAACCGAATCTCCGGTGGCAGCATCCAGAATCACCACGCCGGAAGTACCATGATTTGCCACATAGATGCGCTCATTGCGGCCGACCATTCCATAGGCCAGTGCACGGCGGGAATCCCCGGTGTCAAACCAGCCGGGCAAATTTCCCTGAGCGGCGGACAGTTCCCACACCGTGTCAAATGCTGGCGGAGGCACCGTTACATCAATGACATCCAGTGAATCACGGGGCGCCAGTTTATAGTCATCGAAGGAAAAATATCCGCATCCGGTGACATCATAGGCATTCCCACTGTCCGGCACAAAAGCATACATCAGATCGTCAATTCGTATAGCCCCGGTACCGTCATCAATCTCCCATTCGCCGTAACCAAGATCAGGATTGGTGCAGATGGCGTTAGACACTGACACCAGAACGCCTTCATATTTTTCCTGCGGATACTCACCGGTCGTGATAGCCTCGGCGGCCGGCAAGATATTCCCACTGGAATTAATATTCAGGGAGACAATATTTTTCAATTCGGTGAGATCATAATATTCATCCACTTCGGCAATAATAGTGATATCATCACCCCGCTGGACAGTGGGTACACTTCCGGTATAAACATAGACACCGTTCCATCCACCGGGAGCATCCTGTAAAAAGAATCCCTGAGAACCCACACCGGTAACAAGACCGGAAGTCCTCACCGTGTCCCCTTCCAGCGGAGACGGACCGGCAAGACTATCGGAAGTTAGCTGAATCTCAGCAATGGTAACGGTGGGAATCACCACACCCGGTACTTCCACATTCCAGGCAGCAATACCATTATTGGTGATCAGCTGGAACAGGGTGATAGTATTATCCGGATTGCTTTTAATCGCAATTTCAGCTGCGGCATTGGCATTGGTATTATACACATTCGATAGTTGAGCCCGTGAATAAAAATCCGGATTCACCTCGTCTCCGGTGATGTCCCACATCTGGACCTGTTTTCCCAGAGAAGTACTGTTGTTACCGGCAATGGCAACAAATTTACTGCCGGCACCGGTCTCAACATAACGGACATTGTACCAGGATCCCGAAACAATACCGGTATTAATCTGGGCAATATTGTTTCCGCTGGCATCGATGTGAGTAACAGGTGTACCGGAGCCATTCACCCATAATTCCGCTGCCAAACCGCTGCCGATGGGCGAAATGCCACCACGGGCAAGTCCGGCTGCGGAAAGAGGAATGGGGGTGTCTTCGGTGAAATTAATGCCATCCGTTGTGGTATAGCGATAAATACTGGAATTGCCGGATCCGCTGGCATAAAGCACCGTATTTACTCCCGTTCCCGATACATTAATCACATCTCCGGCCCGACCCGGTACAGTGTCGAGCACAGCAACCGTGGGAACAGCAGTTTCATTTTCCCAGCGATAGATCTTGAAAACACCATTGGCCAGAGCCAGGTTACACAGGTAAATAACCCCATCGTCATCTGCTTTAACAATATTGATGGGATAAGTTCCGCCACTCACGCCGGTCATATCCAGCTGACCCAGAGAATCACCGTTCGCGGGATCCAGGATATAGACGTTGGGTGCTCCGGTCCGGCTGGCCACCAGCACATGATCTGTTGCCAGATTGTAGGCCAGTCCTCTCATATTATTGTCATTGGCTATGAAGGAGAGAGACCCCACACTTTTTTCCCACAGTCTGTTGAAAAATGACGGTTCAACTGTCCAGCGGGCAATTCCGTTATTGGTTACCAGCTGATAGACCGTGAGTGTTCCATCAGTATTTTCCAGCAGCTGAACATCAGCTGTAGCATTGGTATTGGCGTTATAGACATTGGTCAGCTCCACTGTGGCATACCAGGTGGGATTGACTTCGTCATCGGTCACATCCCAGATCTGAACCTGGCGACCCAGACTGGTGCTGTTATTTCCAACTACGGCTACAAACTTTTTGCCGGCAGAAGTCTCAATATAATCCACATTGAACCAGGAACCGGACACCACACCGGTATTAATCTGCGCAACATTCGTCCCCGCCGCGTCCACATGCGTTACGGGTGTGCCGGACCCATTGACCCATACCCCGGACGATAATCCGGTGCTAATCGGGGAGATACCGCCACGGGCCAGACCGGCAGCAGAGAGCGGAATAGGGGTGTCCTCAGTAAAATTAATACCATCTGTTGTGGTATAGCGATAGATACTCGAATTTTGTGATCCGCTGGCATAAAGCACCGTATTTACTCCCGTTCCAGAAACATTCATGACATCACCTGCACGGGCAGTTACTGAATCTTCCACTGCAACTGTGGGCGTTGCCGTTTCATTCTCCCAGCGATAAATTTTCAATACATAGGAACCAATGGCTGGCACTGCCAAGTTACAGACATAGATCACTCCATCGTCATCTGTACGGACGATATTAATGGGATATGTTCCACCACCCACACCCGTCATATCCAGTTGGCCCAGAGAATCACCGTTTGCAGCGTCCAGGATATAGACATTGGGAGCGCCGGTCCGGGTCGCTACCAGCAGGTGATCCGAGACGGGATTATAGGCCATGGCACGGGTGTTGTTATCTGCCACAAACCAGGTAAAGGAACTGTCGCTCTTTTCCCATTCCTTTGTTACGTAAGACTGCGGTAAAGCAATTGTGCTCATCATGCCAATCAGCACGATGATCAGGGTAACGTAAAAAAATTTTTGCTGCATAATGTACCTCCTGCTTTTTGGATGAATTTTATATGCCTGAATGATGCCGGACAATTAAATGAGAATATTATCAGATAAGTATTAAACCTCCTCTGTTAGCTTTATTGTTTTTCGGGAGTGATTGAAATTTCGTTTTAAGGGGGGTTCAAATATCAAGCGTAATGCCATGTTCACAGCCCCGGTAATACAGGCAGAATTTCCCAGTTCCCCAATAACAATTGAGGTTTTCTGAAATGGAATATTCAGCATCTGCTGCTTGACAAGTTGTCTTACTTTCTGTAGCAGATAGTCTGAGTTCTCTACAACATTGCCACTCAGGATCACCAGATTTGGATTCATGGTTTTCAGCAGATTGGTACATATCACAGCAATCAGAAATGCATATTCGTCAAGAACTTCCTGAACAGCCGGATTTCCACGATCGCCTTCCTTTAACATCGATTTCAGATTGCCATTTTGCATTTTTTTATCTGTATTACCGGAATTCCACTGCAGTTTCATCTTGAGGGTTTCGTAAAGATGCTCCTCGCGAAGAATCTCTCCGAAATAATGCTGATTGGCATACAGGTTTTTCAGGTATTCTCTATTGGCAAGACAATGTCCCAGTTCCAGGTAACCGATTTCTCCGGCACTCCCGCTATTACCACGGATCAGATGATTATCTACAATGATTCCAGCACCGATTCCGGCACCGATCCAGATACAAATGAGGTTGGATTCATTACGCCCCGCTCCTGCCAGGTGTTCTCCCGTGGCCATCGCATTTACATCATTTTCCAGGATGGTTGTTATCCCGAAACGTTCAGTGAATCGGTCACTTATGGGTATATTTCCCCATCCAGTCAGCGTATCTGCAAAATGGAGATAACCTTTTTGGTAATTCACTATTCCCGGAATTCCAATCCCGATTCCGGTGAGCCGGGAAACGTCGATATTCAGTTTAGTCAGTAAGCTGTCAATCTCCCGGACAACCCGATCGAACCAGGTATCAAAAGAAATACCGGCATTATAATCAAAAATATGTTCCCCCAGAATGTGAGATTCAATATTCGCCAGAGCAAAATGAGTCATTTTTCGCTTAATATCAATTCCGATTACATAACTGCTTTCCGGATTCAGCCTTATCAGGGTGGGACGTTTCCCCCCTCTTTCAGTTGATTCCCCTTTTCCTATTTCCATCACATAACCGGCTTCCACCAATCTGTTCACAATATCGGATATGGCCACCTTGGAAATGGTTGTCTGATTTGCGAGTTCGATCCGGGAAATCTGCTCATGTTCACGGATAAGATTCAGGATTCTAAATTCGTTTAGTTCTTTAATCAGTTTCGAATTCGCTTTTCTGTCCATCTTTTTCCCTGCATATAACGATTAGTGAGCTTAAATTTTACTTCAGAATCATCATTTTTCTGGCAATGCTTTCCTGGTCACTTTTTAATACATAGTGGTAAATACCGCTGGTTAAATTGGTTGAGTTAACTGTGACGCTGTGTTCACCTGCCGAAATTTTTCCCTGAAAAACGTTCCTGACCAATCGCCCCAGGATATCATAAATCAGAATACAAACCTCGTTTGAATGAGGAATCCGAAACCGAATGGTAGTGGATGAATTAAACGGATTGGGATAATTCTGAAGAAGCTGCCATCCTTCAACCGGATTTGTAATGGCGGATTTTTCCGGAATTCCGGTTATCATGGAAGCTCTGTTTGAATTTAAGAGCATTACCGCATCGGTGAACAGAATTTTGCTGCCGGTATTTTCATTATCCAGCCGTAAAAAGGTAGCCGAATCACCCTGTTCAAGATAATAATCCCCTATTTTGTGCCAGCGGGCATTGCCCTCCAGGCTCTGATCAACATATACCGTGTCAATCCCTGCGGAATGAAGCACTTGATAAGCGGCCTGTTGAGTGGCATTAAACTGGTAAATTAGATATGCATACAGCTCATACCAGCCAGATCGTGGTATATCTGCTGAATATTCAATCCATTCGCCACCTCCGCCCAGGCTATAGAGACAACCATTCTCAAAACCGGGTAGAGTGGAATAAACCGTCCATCCGGATGATCTTTGAATTCCCGGATCATCCTCATTTACGATGATCGCCGGCTGGCGCCAGTCTACAAGGCGATTCGGTATAGAAACCGGTGTTAGATAGACACTGTCCCGTAATTCCGGCAGGTCGTCTGCCACGGTGTTATAATACCAGATTACATGGCCGGGAAGTCCGCGGTTCCGGATGGTCTCAATCATACCGATAATTTCACCGGTCGGTACCAGATAAGAATTTGTTATGGAGGTGAGACCCGGATAGAAGCGGCTGGGATCGTTTACATAATTTAATTGCAGGTCAAGTTCGTAGGTAAAGGAGGCATTGCTTGAACGGTAGACCTGAGGCGTCACAAAGTCCAGATGACCTTCGTTTATCCAGGGTCTCCAGTCCTGACAGAAATTGTCATAGCCATAGGGATAAACAATGGGTGCATTACTGATTTCCAGATCGGGACGGACCGCCTTGAGGCTATCATAAGCCCGGGCCATGAATTCGGTCAATTTCTCAGCTCGCCAGCGTCTCCATTCGGGATCGGAAATGTTCTGAGGTGGTGGATTCCCATTGTGATCGTTTTTATACAGTTGAATCGTCACGGAATCATATCCACAGTCCAGCTCAGGATAACGAACCCGATCGAATTCAATACCATCCACATCATATCGTGTCACCACTTCCTGACAGAGGTCGATAAGGAACTGCTGAGCATCGGGATTGGTATGGGCCAACCATTTGTATTCGTAGGCACCATTGAAAAGCACCGATCCGCTCCTGCTTCGGGAAAACCAGTCCGGATGCACCTGATACAGATGATCCGAACTGCCCTGACATGCCACGAATCCATATTCAAACCAGGCCTCCACATGCAATCCCACACGATGTCCCTCAGCGATCATGTCTTCAAGCACATCCCGGCCTTGAGGCAGGGCCGGATCTGTCCACAGACCGGTTTCATTATAAAAAACCTGACTTTTAAAATAAGGATAACTGAACCTCCAGACATCCACATACACGGTATTCAGATTATGTGCAGCCACATCTTCCATCCAGGCAGCTATCTGTTCTTTCGAGGGTATATTGGATCCCGCCCAGGCAATCCAGACACCGCGGAGTTCCGGATCCTGAGACCGTAGGTTTGCCTGAGAAAGCAACATCAATGAAAAAGAGAAAATGAAGAATTTCTGTAACATCAATATCAATCCCCTCAAAAGACTGAAACCGTCCCGAATGAATCAGGACGGTTCATTCATATCTCAGTAAACTTACTTCATGAGAATCATCTTGCGGGTACCAACGATTTCCCTGTCTGCCAGCATCCGGTAAAAATAAACTCCGGAGCTTAATACTGCAGGTTTCCATGTTACGGAGTAGCTGCCTGATTGTAACCGCTTATCCAGAATTTTTTCAACAAGGCGCCCGGTGATATCATAAACTTCAATAGCCACTTCTGCAGTTCCGGCCACACTGAATTTTATTTCCGTCTGTGGATTGAAGGGATTGGGATAGTTCTGAAGTAGCTCAAATTCCCGGACTATTTCTATTGGTTCGTGCTCAATCGATGTCACCTGGCCACGGATTTTGACATAGGTAGTATCGGTGGGAAAATATCCGCTTCCCAATTCAGCAGTATAATAATACTGTGTAAATGTTGCACCATTTCCAATGGGATTTCCCTCAGGAAATGAACACAGCACATTTCCGGAAACACTATTCTCCGCTACATACATCATGATGCTGATATCATCGAAGCCGGTTCCGATTCCGGCCGCATTCCGGACAGCAGCCATCTCCACAATCTTTCGCGACCCTTCATCGCCATAAGCCAGAGCTCCCTGGGAAGCCAGATTGCCGTCAAAGAAAGTCTCGTCCCAGCTGGATCCATTCCACTTGAAGATGGATCCCAGCAGATAATCTGCCTGATTATAAGGTTCAACCATGATAACGACATCGGCATTGAAGGAAAGCTGTGTTACACCACCGTAATCGAGGGGAGGTGTGGCAGTACCATTACCACCTGCAGGATCCAGGTCGAAAGCTACAAACATATATTTGGTAAGCGTCGGATCGATCAGGGTTTGTCCCCTTACACCCACAAAGACCTTTCCTTCCGACCAGGTAAGATACATGTCTCTCTCGTTACTGGCCCCCACATGGTCCGTTGGGAAAAAGTCATTAATTCCATCCATGGAAATTTCCAGAGTATCCCGGCGCGGTGTGGATGCTTTCAGAAGAGTGTCCAGTGTACTGGAGGCAATACTGTTATATCCGAATAACGAAAGGATGGCATGCCTTCTGGAATCGTATGCCAGAACAGAGGTGGCGTTGATATTGGTGTTATTGACAGAACCGTTATAAATGAGCGGGAGGGAATCGCTGCTCATCCCATAATAATCGAAAGTAACTGTACCAATCTGGTCTTCATAGTATTTGGCCGATTTAATACTGATGGCATATCCGTTAGTGACGGTAAGCAGTTTATATTCACCCAGGATCATATGCAGAATGGATGCCGATCCGCCTGCTGAAAAAATTGAATCGGGAACTGTCGCAATTTGGTCACCGGTATTACTTATCAATCGGGGTGGTGGATAACCGCTGTCCGCACCATTGATCCAGATATTACCACCCGGAGCTACCGGCGAAATCCCATGCCTGGCATTCCCCGGTTGCGGCAAGGTGATATAGGAATCGAATACCAGCGTTGATCCTCCCTCATCTCTAAGGACAACCATTTGATCATTTGTCTGACCGGAGGAATAAATATATTTCTGAGAACCAGAGGCAACAGCCGCCAGGGCATCCCCATACCGTCCATCCGCCAGGGCATCATCAAAAACCAGCTCGGGAGATGCGGTCTCATTCGCGTAACGATAAACTTTAAATGTAGAACCTGGTGTAAACTGAGGAGCTGAGAGGTTGCAGACGTATATAGTACCGTCATCAGCTATAGCCACCAGATTGATCGGATAAGTTCCTCCGCTGAGAATACCGGTATCCATTTTTCCCAGGGAGTCACCCGTGGCAGCGTCCAGTATGATAACATCATTTCCATACTTTCTGGTAGCAATCAGCACATGATCCGTGACCTTGTTATAAGCCAGTCCGCGCGTAACATCGTTTCCCGGATCCATGTAGCGGGATTCGGCCCATCTCACCGGATACTGATTTTGCTGGGCAGGAAGCAAACCGATGCCCAGGCAAAAAACAATAAGAACAGTTACAAAGTATTTCATGGAAATACCTCCTCCAGATTTATGTATTAAAAATAGTATCGCAGAGCTACTGAAAGATTTACCGTCTGAAATCCGGAAACACCTTCCAGTTCAATATTGGGTTGCAGAGTCGGATACAGATCCCCCAGAACAAAACGATAACAGGCCAGTATATCCATGGCAATTGCAGAACTTACCGGAATTTCAAATCCGATGCCGCTTCGGAAACCCCAGTTAGCCTCTTCCAGGGTTTTTTGATCAATGTGCGGTACAGCCGGTTGTACAGTAGTATCCGCCTGCACTTCTCCGCGGATGCCCTTCCAGTAAAAAACTCCTGCTGCCAGATTTATATAGGGCTTTATTATCGAGATTTGTCCCAGACTGTAACGGCCTGATACCAGTAATCCAATATGCTCCAGCGAAAGTTCCAGTTTATCTTTCGGATAGCCTTCCAAATTTTCCCGGTCAAATTTTGTATATTCTATAAGTCCTTCAATAAACCAGTTTTCATTATACTTTTGCCCCACCGAGATACCTGCATCCGGAGCCGGTTTAAACCAGTCAGCCAGACCTCCGATCGGACGTGAATAATTTCCGAAAATAGACATACCCCATTCACCTGTAGATTGGGCGGGAGATTGAATCGGAAATGCCACAAATAAAAGGAAAATGGAAACCAGGAGTTGCGGGCTTTTTTGAAGA
This sequence comes from Calditrichota bacterium, assembly GCA_016934605.1. Lineage (GTDB taxonomy): Bacteria > Calditrichota > Calditrichia > RBG-13-44-9 > RBG-13-44-9 > RQOF01. Next base: position 19,806 of record JAFGSO010000075.1, read on the forward strand.
AATACTTTCTTGAGTTCAGAGATCATTTTATCATTCCGTTTAACGGCGCCATTCCATCTAATATTTAAAGTTTAAACCAATGGTGAACTTTGTTTTAGAGCGAAGAGGAAACCAGATCTCTCCACCGGCTGAGAGATGCAATAAATCTTCCAGCCAACCGACTTCATCCCGGTCAAAATAGTGCTGATAATGAAAAGCAAAGTGTAAATCCAGACCGGGGGTTAGAAAAAACCGGGTTCCCAGTACAGGCTCGGCAAAAATTTTCTGTCCCTCCCGGGATGGTGCAAAGTGAGTAAGTTCATATTTGTATTCATAATCAAACTTCTGTTCATTGTCCGGATCCAGATTGAATCGCTTGGTCCAGTTCTCAGTCATCTTCAGTTCACGGTAAAAGAGACTGATACCGGCATTCAAACCAATAAAAGGGTAAAATTTTCCAACTGCCGGCAACTTATATTCCAGACCGGTGGAAAACCTGACTTCCTTTAATTGTTGTGTGGGATGAAAAGTAGCCGAGTAGATACTGTCTCCGCTGGTATATTCCAGGGTAGCATTCAGTTCCTGGGGCGTAATTCCCGGGAGGAAATCCACATAAGTATCCTCCCAGTAATCCCAGTTCCACTCAAACAGTACGTCGTCCTGAGTGAGATTCATTTGCTCATAATCAAGTCGAAAATTCAGATCGAATCGGGATGAGATAGCATAGTTAAACTGTCCGCTCAGTCCAAAGCCGCTGGCCGACCTGGCTTTGTAGGACTCATTCTGGAATTCATAACCTCCGAAAAGCTTAATAGATATGGGTTTATCCTGAGCAACTCCCCTGAATGGAATGCAAAACATACAAATGAGAAAGATTACAGATATATTAAAATGTGTTTTCATCATCTTTTACATTAAAAATCGATTGAAAACGAATACCGTAATGTGGTATCCAGATAATCGTGGTTCATATAGGCGACATCGATACCCGCGGTTTTATTCATGATATTGAGGCGAAGTCCGGCTCCAAGACTGAGGTTTTCGTCATCATAACCAAGCTTGTATCCGCCACGGAAGATAACCAGGTCCATAAGTATGGCTTCCATACCGAAATGCACCCGTTCTGCCGCATCATTAGGATGAATTGCCTCTGCCAGAAAAGTCACATGTGTGGGAGATTCCAGACCACCCAGCAGGTCATAGGATAGCCCGAATTTGAGCTGTTGCGGCATCTTGAATTTTTCATTAACATATTTGGCTTCCAGCCCGAAATCCTTTAAAAAGGCACCGATGCGGAGAGAGCGGAAACCGGTATTGTAGTAGAAACCAATATCCATAATTATATTATCTGCATGTTCGATATCGATGGTTTCGCGGACATATTTAAAAGTTGTTCCGAAGGAGAATTTGTCGGTCAACCGGCGGGAATAGGTCAATCCGGTGGCAAAAGCACCGGCAGTGTAGGTACCCATATCAAAATATTCACCGAATTCACCACGATTCGGATATAAATTGCGTGTTTTCTGAATCTCACCAAAATCAAAATAAATGAACTGCAGCCCCAGAGTACCCACACCGGGGATCTGATAAGTGAGTCCTAGCGCTTGATGACTGGTTTCCACATACCATTCGGAGTAGGTCAGGTTTATGGAAAATTTTGACTGTGTATATGCAACCAGTGCCGGATTGAGGAAAAGACCTTCGGCCTGAGCGTCCGGAAGAGTAATTCCCGCCTCTCCCATTGCCATCGATCTCGCCGTCACCGGAATCTCCAGAAACACAAATCCCGTCGTTCCGGCTTTGTCAAAATCCTCAGCCTGAACCGGATTGATAATCAAAAAAACAAACAGGATAATCGAACAGATTATAATATATTTTATCATAATATTTCAATTGATTATGGCAAATTTACCCTTAACAGTCTCCCCTTCAGAACTGGTTACCACATAGAAATACATCCCGCTTTTTACATAAAGACCATTTTCGCTGATCTGATTCCACGAAGCGATGCCGGATTCGCTATCCTGATGTTCGATAGTTTTTATCAGATCTCCCCGGAGAGTATAGATACGGATGGTGCATCTGGCCGGAAGGCCTTCAAACTGAATTCTTTTTAAGTCTCCTGCCAGAGCAAAGCCGGAACTGCGGTAGAAGGGATTCGGCACAACCGTTACTTCATCCAGTTTATCTGTTGCCAGCAGCCTGGTATAAAAGGGTGCCGATTTACGATTAGCATAAATTGATGATTCCAGGGAGGGCACACTCACAGCAGAATTGATTGCCCAGGAATCCTGACCGGAATCGAAACTTGTCACCGAATAGTAATAACCGTATCCCAGGGCAACCCGGGCATCCAGGTAAACATATTTCTGTTCTTCCGGACTATAATAGCGTGAATCCCTTACCGGAAGTGTGGCAATTTTTTCCCACGGACCAAACGAATAACGACCGGATCGATAAATATGGTAACCGACAACATCCGGTGTTCCCTGATGTGGATCGTTGATCGACTCAATCGAATTATCAAATTCGATGATATTACCTACCGAAGTTTCATTTGTCCGGATGGTAAATGAAGGGCCCGGAGGAGGCATCGGTACAGTATAATTATGATCGTAGTTAAAGCGAATCCTGTCGCTCAGATAAGCAACCGCAGAGTCTCCTCTCTGCTTTACCGTCTGCGCAGTTGCGCCTCCACCGAAAGCCTCTTCATACCTCATGCCACCAACAAATTCGGCCACCACCACTTTCACACTGTCCGCTTCCCTTCTGGCCAGATTGAAAGGTCCCAGGGAAAAATTAACATAGAGCCGGTTCTGTCCCATTCGCGGATCATCCGGATTCTGGAAAGCCTCGGATAGAAGAAGCGGATTTGCCATGGCATCATATTTATTATCAAGGCCCGCTACACCCAGAAACGGTCCGGAATGATCCTGGCTGGGAGATGCGGCAGACCAGGCAAAGCCATTAATGGTGTTTTCTCTTCCCAGAGAATCCGGCGATATATATAGAAATTTGATACCGGTATAACCGGGTGCCAGAAACTCCGGTCTGATAACATTGCGGTTTTCCACCGGATCGTATTCAAGATGTTCAAAATAATCAAACGATTCATTCACTCCCGGTGTATCTGTATAGTCACCTGCCCAGCAAACCACCTGTCGGTTTTGCGGATCGTAACTGCTGTGTGTATTTCGTGCTCCTGCCGGCAGATTGGGAAATGTCAGGTTCCAGCCCCGATGAGTTGGACCAACCGCCCAGGTAAACAGCAGATAAACACCTTTCAGATCGTTGCGTCTCTGGGTATTTTTGATGGAATATTCGGTAATGATATAATTTTCGTCAGCTTTTGAACCGGACCACTGGCGGGCCGTACGTCGCACTTTCACCGGAATATTCTGATTATCCCATGGCTGAAACCACTCACCGTTGATTTCCCACTGGGTCACAATCACATCTTCCGCTTCCCGGGGATCTGTCAGCAACCAGTAGTTCTCTCCGTTGGAAAATTTCCGCCGATGAATCAGCTCATCGTTTTCATCCCGGGAAATCAGATAGCGGAATTCTGCTCCGGCTGTCCCGACTGTGGTGCCGTGAGTTGCGAAATTATCACAGCCCCAGACACTTCCGGTATCGGTGAGTGCAGTAATGAAAAAACCACCGGCCACCAGGTAGCTGTAACTTCCTCCTATATCCTGTTTTACTTCATCGGTGCGGTATCCGGGCCAGTCGAGGCCATAGGTCTTGCGCTGCCAGTCCGCCATCGGTTCGCATTCCTGGGCCAGATTGAAAGCATGCCACAAGGCTCCGCGGGTAAAACTGATCGTATTGGCAAATTCCTGTGCTGCAATCTGATTCTGGCTCGATAAAAAAGCTGCCATTACGATGGGAAGAAATTCAGATCGTTTCAGAAGTGTTTTAAAAAATTCTATCATGACTTCAATACTTTACTTTATATGCTTTTTTTCTCACGTTAAAACAGGAATCCGACAGTAAAAAATACCTGACGGGGAATATTTCTCCAGGTTTGATAATAGTTGTAAAGCCGGAGATCCCGGTTGGGATCGTTTCCGGGATCCGCATATGTGACGCTTCTCAGGACATAGCGATCCAGTTCTTCCTGCTCACTGATGGGCGTCAAATGCCGGTTATCGAACAGATTGTAGACCCGAATTCCCAGTTTAAGCTGAACATCCCCCAGCGGTTGAGTTTTTTCAATTCGCAGGTCGGTCTGGGATTCGGAGGGATATCGCCGGTTAGATTCCACATTGTATTCGTATTGATATTCAGGGGACCAGAAATAAGCCAGACCGCTGCGTATGGCCACGATGAGACTCACAGAAGTATTTTCCAGCGGCTGAATATTCAGCAAACGGAATCCGGCATCATCCGGAAAATTGTAAGTGAGAGAGGCGTTCAGACGATGAGTCCGATCCTCCGGAGCCAGGTAATCGCTGGCCGAATAAGTATATTTCTGTTCCAGTTCGGGTGGCAGATCAGGACGAATCAGATAAACCCCATACTGACCATAGCTGGCCTGACTCAGAGTATAGGCAAATCGATAACGCCAGTTACCGGGAGTCCTGTTCGAAAAACTGATCTCAATCCCCCGGGTATTTCCATATCCGTTATTCTCGTAACTGATATAGCTTTGTTTCAAATCGTCTGGCTTATTAACACTCCCGGTTGAACTGGCAATATAAACCAGAGAAATCTGATCGACCAGGTCGTTGTAATAGGTCACCACATCCAGTTGATGGGTTCCCCACAGGTTTTTTTGTACACCCACTTCATAATTTATGCTCAGTTTCGGTTTCAGATTCGGATTACCGTAACTGCCCCATCCGTTAAAAGTCTGATTATCCAGCGCCTGGTTAATTGTTGGCATAGATCGGAAATGCCCATACTGGACCCGGAATGCTGTGGTTTCGCCGATGGGGAAGGATAATCCCAGACGCGGAGATAACACTGTAAATGTTTTGGACGGTTCCCACTCCGGAATGCCCACACTATTGCTCCCCAGTGCCGGATAAAAGACATTATATTTATCCACTGGAACATCCGCACCAAAATTATAGGCATCGAACCGGACGCCAAGATTGGCCACCATTCCGGCAAATTCTAGCTTATCCTGTAAATAACCCGCCGTATACCAGGTATCGGCTTTATAGTTGGTAGCAAAACCGGTACGCCAGATAAATGCCGAAACACTGAGGGAGGAGGATGCGTTATAATTTTGATCCATCAGGGATGCTTCGAGACCAGCCTTTAAAAGATTGGTTTTGGTCAGCTGAACCGAATAATTGATCTTTCCTTCATAGAAATTAGTGATGGATGCCTGATTGTACAAACTTGACCAGGTATAATACTCACGATATTTTTCATTCCACGGTCCACGATCTTCCAGTACTCGGTCCTCCGGATCCGGATGAAGCTGAACATCCTTGTCCCACCCGGGAGTGGGCGTTTGATAAGCATACAATACTTCATTCTGCCAGGTGAAAGTAGTTTCCAAAAATGAAGTAGGCGAAAAAATAAGTTTATAATTAAGACTGGTAGCGAAAACAGTTTCATCGCGGGGAGAGTCGTACACCAGAGTGTACTTTCGTTTTGCTCCATACTGTCCCCATAAGCCTGCCCAGCGGACATCATCGGATCCTGAACCCATTCCGGAATAAAATTTCTGATACAGTCCGGTGACTTTCAGATTATGATTTGCATTTGGTTTCCAGGCAAGAACAAGGGAATAATTCTGTTTTTTCTGAACCTGCTCATTGGTTGGCAGTCGAGTGGGTTTAAAAAGCAGTTCACCCGATATAAAGAATGTCATGTCCTGGCTCAATTTGCCCAGAGGACCACCCAGGCTGAACAGATAGCGGTGATAGGGATTTTGACGGTAATCATAAACGCCCAGCGGGTTGTCATCAGACGGTGTATGATTCTGCACCCACAGGTTGTAATTTCGCCATGCTTCGGCGGTATCTATTGTTGCCACGCCACCAGTGGTATCCTGAAATTGCGGCTGCTGAAGCCACACATTAAAATCGCCCCATTTTCGCCATTCAAACTGATTTTTCGAATACAGGTAATCTCCCCAGTGATACTGACCGGAAGGCCTGTATTCTACAGACAGCCCGCCGAAAAATCTGGTATCCCCTTCTTTCATCACCACATTTACCACCCCGGACTGGGCATTGCCGTATTCGGCATTAAAACCGCCGGTAATCACCTCCATTTGAGAAACCGCCAGCGGGTTAACGTCATATTTCCAGCTGTTTTCCGACTTCGTGCCGGTACCGTAAGCCGGCACTCCCGAATTGGTTGTAACGCTCTTAATTCCGTTTATACTGTAATTGATCTCATAGGCCCCTCCCCCACGAATACTCATTGTTCCGTCCGCGTTTTTGGAAACACCCGGAGTCAGTTCAAGTACATTTCGCAGGTTTTCCACCGGCAGATTCGCAACCTCCTTTGCTTCAAAATTCAGTGACGAAGAGGTTTTGTCAGCTTCCACAATGGGTCGTTCGGCGGTAACCGTTACTGTTTCACCAAATTCCAGAGCAGCTGCCGCCATGGTAATATTTATATTTGTGGTACGATCCAACCTCACCATTACATTTTCGACCGTAACATTCTGATATCCGATATAAGTAAACAGGAGTTGATTGTTCCCAGGCGGGACATTCAGGATAATATACCAACCATCCGCATCGGTTGCAGCGCCCAGATGAGTTCCCACCACTGTGACATTCACTCCGATAAGAGGTTCACCGGATTCCTTATCGGTCACCTGTCCGGCAATTTTCCCGGTTCCCTGAGATAAAACTATTGAAAAAAGAAAGAATATGAGAAAAATAGAGGAAAGCGTTAAGCGGAAAAAGGTCACGGAGGCACCTTTTAGTTAGTATAGTTAACTTAATAACTAACAAAGTTTATTGATTCACAAACAAAAAGTCAATAATAATTTTATTTTTATGAAGAAATTTTTTATCCCGGAGAACGATCCTCAATAATTCACCTACTCCCTGATAACCGGGTACAAAATCAGCAGAATTTAGGGCTGAAAGCATAATTTATGCGAGACAACTTCACAGTGATCCGGTCACATCCCGTCCATAGAATGCCTTATTTTATATATTCTCTTCATTTTTTTCTTAGAAGGGTGTCCTTCTCACTGTCCTCCGGGTGCTCAGCGGCACCTAAAAAAGCCACAGATGGCTCAAAAGGCAGGGAGATCTAAACCATGGCATTGTCTAATGAAGGTAGAGTTTGTGAATTTACCGGGATAGGTCCAAAACAGACAAACCGATAAGGTAAATCGTTTCTAAGGTACTGAATTTCCCGGATTTGATTTTTTGTATTGTGTCAGCACCCATAATTGGGGAGGCTGGAATATGCTACCTCTTCCACTCAAACGGTAGGCGGGCCGGTTCCCGGTACCAGGTAGCCTTCAGGCTATCTGCCAGCTGATCTCCGTTCTTCCGCAACCCCTCGTAAAAAAAGAATACCTCACCTCGATACCCTTTCTCCCGGTTATAGGCAACTGCCTGCAGAAGAAATTCCGGTGAAATCACATAATCCCCTACATTCATCAGAACCCCCGGGTAGATCAGACTGTCCGGAGATCTTCCCAGAAGCGTTTTTCCGGGAATGGAATCCAGTGAACTCCGATATTCCTGAATGCTGTACCGGTAAACCTGAGGATGTATGATATCTCCGTTCCCCTGCAGAACCCAGGCCGGCCAGTCCTGAAGATATTCATCATAAGACCAGGGATATATGCTTGGTGCCCAGGAAACATACATATCGGGTTTTATCTTCTTGACCTCACGGTATACTTTTCCCGCAAATTCATTCAGGATATCTGCCCGCCAAAGCATCCAGTCCGAGTCCTGCTCATAAGCCGGCGGATATTTCTCATTCTGCTCTTTCATATACCGGTCTATGGTATAACTGGAATAACCTCCTTCTACCGGCTGTGCCGGAAGCCGGTCATCACCCTGAATCCCTTGAACATCATAATTTCTCACCACTTCCAGGATCAACGACAGCAGGAAATTCTGAACTTCAGGATGATATCCATTCATCCATTCAAAACCGTTTTTGGTCAAGAGACCGCCATTGATATCGCGGGCTGACCATTCCGGCTTTTTCTGCAAAATCATTCCGCCGTTCTTCTGAAAAGAAGCGGCAAATCCATACTCAAACCAGGGAATCACTGCAATATCTCTGCTGTGTGCCTCCTCAATCACTTCCTGCAGAGGATCCCGCCCGGCAAACCTGGGATCGATGGGAAAACCAAACAGCTCTTCCATCACCTGACTGGGATAAAGTGTTTTGGCATCATTCCAGACGACCGGAAAGACAATATTAAAATGATGTTCCGCCAGAAATTGCATGGCTTCGCTGATACTTTCACGACTGTCCAGAACCCGACTGTCTACATTGGTCAACCACACACCGCGCAACTCGGTCAATTTGGGAAAATCTTTTCCCTCGCGACTGCACAGCATCAAAAAAATACATACAGGCACAACTATGAATATTGATCTGAAAAATCTCATAGTTTTCCCTTCCGATCGCTAACTTCCTGAGGTTCTATAAATCCCGGATAAATACTGAACAGATCCCATATCCCGTCCAGCATCGAAGCCAGTTCCAGGCGGACCAGTGTTCTTTCTTTATGAAAATTATGATCGTCAGCCCAGTGCTCAGTCCATTTCATTTCATGGAAATACTGTATAGACAGAAAAGATTCATCATCAGGTTGAACGTCTTTATAGTACGATTTAATACTCCCGGGTTTCGGTTCGGCTATCACCCTCCACAGCGTTTCTAACGCTTCGCCGCGGCTGATTACCTTTTTCTGATTCATTTTCTCGATATCCACAAAATCCGATACGGCTTTAGGTATCAGTGCGGCGAGGCAAGTTAAGAATTCTTTACCTGATAAATTTTTTAAAGGATAGAACCGCATTTCATTTGCCCAGCCTTTGGGAATTCCCCTGCCCTTCAGCAGTCCACATACTGCCACCTTCTGTACCGCTTGGAAGAACCAGTCCCCAGGTGACACATCCCGGAACGGCATCAGCCAGCATCCGGCATTCAGAAGATTCTGCTGCAGTACCCTCAGCGGGATTTCCCGGGGTTCAACTCCTCCTTCCACACAGACGGCTGCTGCTGCGCCTGCCGCCTGACCGATCAGCATCACAGTTGGCTGTAATCGTGTGGTCCCATTTACCAGGTGAGTAACCGAGATACTTTTTTCGGCTACAAGAAGCCCGTCAATTCTTTCCGGGACCAGGCATCCGTAAGGCACTGTGAAAGCCGGAATCCGGGGAAATTTTTCCTCAATCTGTTTCGGTGCTTTCTGATGATGATGATCCAGGGGATAATCTCCCACGGCTATGCCACTTTGATAAAGGGGGCGGTTTCGATACCTGTACGGATATTTTAAATCAGGAACTGTGAGTTGCACTATCCCTTTCAGGCGCCTGCTTTCACGGTTGTAGGGAATAAATGGGAGATTGTCCCTTGTCTCAAATTCGTCTTCAGCCAGGCCAAAATTGCGAAATCCGCCTCTCGTCTGAATGAAATAAATCCAGCCAAGAGTGAAATTTTTTGCTTTTTGTAATTCCCGTTTTCGTTCATCCCTGCTTTGAGAAATGACATTCAGATAATAATCGTTTCCATTGACCGGCCAGTTCACCATGAACTTATTATTGGGCAAACGCCCATAATTCAGCATGGTCTGAGCATCCACTACATCCCGCCCGGGATCATCGCACAATTCTCTGCAGGTACAGTTATAGGCGTGCTGATGGTAATCCGGCGGCTGCCTGATAGTCTTATCCGCTCCCGCGCCATAATCTTTCAGAATTGCCACATAGGTAATATCCTGGATAATATCGTCTGCCTCACGCGGTGCACCTTCCTCTCCGGTATCACAGATGGAATCACGTCCTATGTGGTAATCACATCCGGCCATGGCCAGTATATCACCATATTCCGTGGCATCGATAGTGATGGTAGCCGTAATCTGAATTATTTCATTTTTTTCATTTTCAAATACAACATCTGTTACTCTTTTTTTATTTTTCAAAATCTTGACCGGCCAGTAACCGTGAATCACATCAATATTCTTTTCCGCATCCACCATTTCACGAAAAATCCGTTCACCCACATGTGGTTCAAAACTGGTATTACTTACCCATCCGGTTGCCACTGCATCTGCTCCGCCATAGTAGTCATATAATTTTTTTCTGAATTCTCCCCAGAGACCGGAGGGGAGATTATGATTGCCATCGGTGCAACTCACGCCTGCCGCAGTCAACATACCTCCCAGCCAGGGCGTCTCTTCCACCAGTATACAGTGTACTCCGCTTCTGGCTGCCTGTATAGCTGCGCAGACTCCGCCCGTTCCACCTCCTGCTACTAAAACAGATGTTTTCAATTTTTTCATGGAAAAAAGTTAATTAACCTCTCTTACTAACTCTTTTTCAGCTTGATAAACCAATCCATCATGTTTTATATTCATGAAGTTTTGTGATATTATTACCAATTCCACATAAAATATACGACTTTGATGGAAATTTTTCAAATCATTCTATTCATCACCGTATTTTTAGTCATTGCGCTGGCCATGTTCTTCCGGAAAATCCCGGCGGTGATTGCTCTTCCGCTGATGGCTTTTATAATTCCTCTTATTGGTGGAGTATCCCTTACCGATACGATTCAGCTGGTGGTGGGCGAAGGTTCTCTAAAGCTGCACAACGCCTATACGGTGGCTCTTTTTGGAAGCATGCTCAGTATCCTTCTTCAGAAAACCGGCGTGGCTGAAAATTTTATCAAAATCGGGGCAGAACTGGCCGGTGATAATCCCTGGATCATTGCCGTGATCATGCTTTCACTTATTACCATGCTGTTTACTACGCTGGGCGGACTGGGGGCAATTATCATGGTAGCCACCATCGTACTCCCCATCATGTCCTCCGTGGGTATAGGCCCTATGACGGTTGTGGGAGTTTTTCTTTTTGGTCTCAGTATGGGCGGCATACTCAATGCCGGAAACTGGGCGGTATATGTAGACGTGATGGGTTTAACACTGGATCAGATTCGTCCGTTTGCCCTAATCATGTTCGGGCTCACATTTATCACCTCACTGGTTTACCTGACAGTTCAGATTTACCGGGACGGTCATGAGCTCAATTTCACACGCATCATCATCGTCAGCTCAATTGTCTTCACCATACTGCTGGTATTGTATATCATGTATTCACTCTTACCCATAGAAACACAGCAGATGCTAAAATCATGGATCAATTTTACCGGACTTATCCTAAAATATATGATCGGTACGGGAATTTCTCTGTTATTCATCATCAATATCATCCGCATTTTTATCAGGAAGAAACAGGAACTTGCGGCAATTCACTGGACTGCTTATTTCACGCCGCTTATTCCTCTTTTTCTGATTCTGATATTCAGCATGAATTTTATCGCGGCATTTATCTGCGGGCTGGTATATGGCTTCATGTCCACTTACCGCAAGGGAAGCCTGAACATGTTCATTCAATCTGTTTTTGAAGGAGGAGCCGTGGTTATGCCGGCAGTTGTCCTGATGCTGGGAATCGGCATGCTGCTGAATGCCATTATCGGACCCGGTGAGAGCTGGAGCCGCTTTCATGCTGAGGGCTGGCCGGTATTGAATCTGCTGAGACCTGTGATGATGGAAATTGTACCGGAACACGCTATCTCCTATGTGGTTATTTTCGGCCTGGCAGCTCCTCTGGCACTTTACCGCGGCCCGCTAAATGTCTGGGGAATGGGCTATGGCCTGGCGGCCGTTTTCCTGGCCAGCGGAATGAATGCCGGTGCCATCATGGGCCTGCTCCTGGCCGTGGGACAGGTTCAGGGAATCAGTGATCCCACCAATACTCATAATGTATGGCTGGCCAACGAAATGCAGCAGAATGTTCAGAAGATTTTGTGGAACACTATTCCTTATACCTGGTCTCTGGCATTTCTGGGTTTATTCTTTTCGGCGCTCATTTTCATGTAGAGACTACTAATCTTTATGCAATCAATCAATGAAGCGAAAAATTAAAATCGGTATTGATGTCGGCGGCACATTTACTCATGCGGTTGCGGTGGATATTGCAGATTATGAGATTGTGGGAAAGGAATGTGTTCCCACAACTCATACGGCCGAAGAAGGGGTAGCACGGGGAGTAGTCGATTCCCTCCAACTGCTGCTGAAAAATTCGCAAATAGATCCCTCTGAGATCATTCTGATTGCCCATTCGACCACTCAGGCAACCAATGCCCTGCTGGAGGGTGATGTGGCTCATGTAGGCATCATCGGCATGGGAAAAGGATTGCAGGGCAAAATTGCCCGCCGGGAGAGCAATCCGGGCAATATTGAACTTTCTCCGGGAAAATTTCTGAAAACCAGTCACCGGTTTCTGGACAGCAGTGAATCAATTTCTCGCGCTCAGGTAGAATCGGCAATCCGGGAAATGGCTGAAGAGGGAGCCACCGTGATTGTAGCTTCCGAAGCCTTTGGAGTAGATGATCCTGCCAACGAAGAAAAGGTGGTTCGAATAGCAGCTGATATGAAATTTCTGACCACCACTGCCAGTCACATATCAAAGCTGTATGGATTGAGGGTTCGTACTCGCACCGCAGTGATCAATGCCAGCATGATGCCCCGTATGTTGGAGACCGCCAATATGACGGAGGAATCCGTACGTAAAAGCGGCATCGAGGCGCCTTTGATGATCATGCGCTCGGACGGTGGCATCATGGATATCAATGAAATGCGAAAACGGCCGATACTTACCATGTTGTCCGGTCCGGCTGCCGGAATTGCTGCCGCTCTGATGTATGCTAAAATCTCAGATGGTATTTTCCTGGAAGTGGGAGGAACTTCAACCGACATCTCCGTAATCAGAAATGGTAAACCTCAGGTGAAAAGCGCCCAGATAGGAGGTCACCGGCTCTATCTACGTACTCTGGATGTCCGTACAGTGGGTATCGCCGGTGGATCCATGCCCAGGATGAATGGAGATGAAATCGTCGATGTCGGACCACGGAGTGCTCATATTGCCAATCTGGGCTATATCAGTTTCAGCGGTGAGCAAGACTTTGATGATATGGAGCTGAAAACCATTCAACCGCTCCAGAACGACCCGGATGACTATCTGGCTGTCTGTCACAAAGGAGATTCCACGCCCCGTTACACCATCACGCCGACGGGTGCGGCTAATTTTCTGGGATATGTAAAGGAAAAAGGACACGGACTGGCCAATATGACCGCCCTGAAGAATTTTTTCAGAATTCTATCGGTTAAATTGAATCAGACGGAAGAGGAAATCGCCCGGCGTATTCTGATAATCTCAGCCGAAAAAATTGAACCGACTCTCAAACAATTGATCAGGGAATACAAACTCGATCCGGAACTGGTTCAACTGGTAGGAGGTGGCGGTGGAGCACCCGCACTAGTTCCCTTCACCGGTGAATACCTGGGTTTTAATTCCCGCATTGCTCAGAATGCGGAAGTTATTTCAGCCATCGGAGCAGCTCTTGGCATTATTCGCGATTCTGTGGAAAGAAGTATCGTAAATCCCACTGATTCCGATCTTATTTCCATCCGGCAGGAAGCTATTGAGTCAGTACAAACCATGGGAGCAGTACCGGAAAGTATTGAAGTGAGTATTGAGGTGGATACTCGTAACAAACGAGTGATAGCGGTGGCAACCGGTTCCAGCGAAATGCGTTCGAAAGAGCCAGGCATCAGGAAGCTATCTGAATCCGAAATCAGGGAAATTGCCGCTGCATCACTCAAAGTGGATCCAGATGCAGTTGAAATGAAGCAAAAGACTAGCTTCCTTTATGCGATCACCCTGTTGCAGACTGAAAAAAAGCTGTTCGGACTGATTCGTAATGAAATTCAGAAGGTGCGGGTGGTAGATCAGGAAGGAGTTATCCGGTTGCAGATCAACGACTGCGTGGTGAAGCAGGGAGAAGCCGGTACCGTAAAACAGACCATTACAGATGTTATAAATGAGCTGACAACCTACGGTGATGCCGGAGCGCTGGTTCCGGATATTTTTTTGCTGGTTTCCGCCAAAATTGTGGATATGAGCGGGCTGGTGCAGGAAAAGCAGATTGTGACCATGGCCGACATTGAGCTGAAAAAAGCTCCGCCATCTGAGCCGGTGATCCTGATCGGTGCCCAGAAAAAATAGAAATATCGGCGGATAAAAAAAGAGGGTGTAGAACATAGAGCTAAAAGAAAGAAAAAAGGATAAAGGAAAATGGATAATGGATAATGGGTAATGGGTAAAGACAAGAGATTCACGAATTTTCCTGAAGACCATTTTGTTGCGGGGAGAATGACATTCAGAATTTGCTGATATCATTCTGGTCGTAAAATTTTTCTCGCATTAAAAATACCTATCTTCTAACTTTTAACCCTTTATCCTTTCGCCCTTATCCTTTTAGCCTCACATCTCTATGCTCTTTGCACCAACTTTCATCAAATCCGGAAACAAAAAAATTATTTGCTCCATGAATAGATCTGATAATCAGTCACTCACAGCGCCGACCGCCCGAAGGGCCCTCAGTCTGGATGCCTTGCGAGGTTTTGCCATCCTGACCATGGTTCTTTCAGGCGTCATTCCCTATGGCATCCTGCCCTCCTGGATGTATCACGCTCAGCTTCCGCCCCCGGATCATCACTTCAATCCCGGTCTTCCGGGGCTTACCTGGGTAGATTTAGTTTTTCCGCTTTTTCTCTTTGCTCTGGGTGCTGCCATTCCTTTGGCTCTCTCCAGAAGACTCGAAAAAGGACAATCCTATCTGTCTATCCTGAAGTACATTCTGGAACGGGGATTTCTTCTGGGATTTTTTGCCATTTTTCTTCGCCACGTCCGTCCGCATGTGCTGGATAATACACCCGAATCCGCAGACTGGCTCATTGCACTGGCAGGATTCATGATCATGTTTGCCATATTTACCCGCCTGCCGCATTCCTGGAAAAACTGGATCCGCTGGACTGTGAAAGGCCTTGGCTGGAGTGGTGCCATCATACTGCTGGTAACTCTCACCTATCCTGATGGAACCGGTTTTTCCCTTTACAGAAGCGATATCATTATCATAGTACTGACCAATGTTGCCGTGTTTGGTTCACTGATCTGGTTGTTAACAAGTCACAGCATCTTGCTTCGGATGGGGATCCTGGGAATTCTGCTGGGTTTTCGCCTGGCCAGTCAACATGCTGGCTGGGTGCAATCGGTATGGGAATTTTCACCGGTTCCCTGGATTTATAAACTGTATTATCTTCAATACCTGTTCATCGTATTGCCCGGTACTGTGGCGGGCGAATTCTTTTTGAAATGGATGCAGTCCAACCATAAAAAAAACTCCAGCTGGTCACCTGGCCGCTTCTCGGCTCTGGCCGTCCTGACGCTTCTCTGCATTATCATGCTTCTCGTCCTATTACAGGCCAGACTATCGTGGCAGACTGCGGTTTTGACTATAATTCTATGTGTGGTGATTCGCTGGCTGGTCAGAAATCCGGTCAATGAAATGGAACAATTATTGAAATCTCTCTCAGAATGGGGGATTTATTTTCTGATCGCGGGATTGATTTTTGAACCATATGAAGGAGGAATTAAAAAGGATAAATCCACAGTGAGCTACTACCTGGTGACTACCGGCATGTCTTTCTTTCTGCTGACTTTTTTTTCGGTGATTCTCGATCACTTCTCAGGGAAAAAATATCTGAAATTGCTGATTGATAATGGTCAGAATCCCATGATCGCCTATGTGGGAATCGCCAACTTTATCTGGCCGGTACTGGGCTTACTGTCCCTCGATTCCTTCATTCTGCAGATCACTCCCGGCCCTTGGCTGGGTTTTCTGCGCGGTGTTTTCTATACTTTGCTACTGGCATTTATGGTTAGCATCATTACCCGGAATAAAATATACTGGAAAACATGAAAAAACTAGCTCTTACACTTTTACTTTTTTCAATTCTACTACTACCAAATGCTCTCTATCAGCAACAATCCGCCGAACTTCGCGCGGTAAAACTGACCAATGTGGACAGTAATGTGCTTTTTTCCGATGAGGCCATCGCACGGGCCATGGATTACCTGGCCTCTATCGGCATCAATACCGTGATTACTGTTGTCTGGAACGGGCATAAAGCGGATGGGGTCTATACCATTTACCCCAGCTCGCTTATGGACAGTATTTTCGGACAGGCTATGATTCCAACTTTTGACCAGAATCGCGATCCTCTGCAGCGGGTAACCATTGAAGCACACCGTAACGGCATAGAAGTGCTTCCCTGGTTTGAGATGGGGTTTTCTTCCTCCTATTCCCAGAACGGAGGACATATTATCAGCCGATTTCCGCACTGGGCATTGAAAAATAACGCCGGCAATCTGGTCGTTAAAAACGGATTCGACTGGATGTCCGGTATCAATCCCGAGGTACAGAACCTGATAACATCGCTGGTATTGGAAATCGCTGATAATTATGACATTGACGGAATTGAGTTTTCCGACCGAATTCCCGCCATGCCGGTTCAGGGAGGTTACGACTCCGTTACCATTGCTGTTTATCGCAATGAACATAACGGTAGTTATCCCCCGCAGGATTCAACCGATGCTGCCTGGATGCGCTGGCGAGCGGATAAATTAAGCGAATATAACCGATCAGTAAGGGATTCTCTGAGAATGTGCTCACCTCACCTGCTTTTTTCATCAAGTCCCAGTGTTTATCCCTGGTCCTACGGTGAATATCTTCAGGATTCCAAAACCTGGGTTGACTCCGGCCTGGTGGACAATATTATTCCGCAGCTGTACAGGGACAATATTTCCGAATATATCAATGAGCTGAATAGATCTCTCAGTTACGTACCGGCCGGTAAACGAGACATATTTTTTGCCGAAGTTCTAATGAACAAAGGAAGTTATACCATCAGTCCCCAGTTTCTGCTACAGACCCTTGAAGCCAATCGTCAGCGGAATGTGATGGGTGAGGCTTTTTTCTTCTACGAAGGATTGCGCAGGAATAACAATCTTCTGGGAGATACTCTCAAGGCTACTTACTATTCACAGCCTGCACTCTTGCCACACCGGAACAGTCAGGTCTGGCGCCCCAGAGCGATTATCGTGAATGAAGATGAAGCCGGAGCTGAAATTACCGGTAACTGGACTGTCTCCGGCATTAACGGATTCAAGCCCAATATCCTGCTAATACAGGATACAACCTATGCATCTGTTACTTATAATATGACAGTTCCGGCCAGCGGCTGGTATGATGTATTTCCTTATGTGGTGACCGGCCCGCTTACCACAAAACAGGCAAAATATACCATTTATTCTTCCCGGGATTCAACTTCTGTTCTGTATGATCAGACGGATTTCTATAAGCGGGGGTGGCAACCTCTGCAAACGGTTTATCTGGAGGCTGGTTTGCAGAAAATTGTAAAAATTGATAACTCGGCAATTCTCCCCGGAGATATTCTCACCGCCGATGCGGCTATGATTATGATTAACCGTAAATTATCACCTGACGTTATTTTTACCTCAGTGAATATGCCGGAGGAAAGGAGAACACCTGTTACAGCGACTTTTTAACTTTATCAGAACTACCCCAATCCGTTTAACTCTTCAACTACTATTACATTCGAAATTCGAACAAGCGGATCAGTAAAATTGGAAATATTCGACATCATCGGCCGAAAAATCCGTACGCTGCCCGATGAATACAAGGCAGTTGGTGTTTACAAAATCGACTGGGCCGGTCTCAACGGATCGGGACAGCCTGCTGCATCCGGGGTATACATTTACCGAATGCAGGCAGAAAGGCTGATTCAGTCGAAGAAAATGCTGATGGTGAAATGAATGAAGGGATAAGGGATAAGGGATAAGGGTAAAGGAAAATGGATAAGGGTAAAGGAAAATGGATTCGGGAACCGGACGTTAGTTTACATTCGGCAAAAAAGAAAGAAAATAAGATACAAGAAAACAAGAAAGTGATACAAAGTACAAAATACAAAATATTATGATATTCCGTCCACCTAAAATCTGTCCCGTAGGGACAATTAATTTTAGCCAGTGACATTTGTCACTTGAACCCTTGGAATCCTGAATCCCTTTTTCGCCAGGTAGCGAGGGCTTCAGTAAAACGTGCAGTAATCAGGTGAGGACGGGTGATGGCACTGCCGACGACCACGGCAAAGGCACCACATCGAAATGCAGTGACAGCATCCTCCGGGGACCAGATACGTCCCTCGGCGATAACCGGAAATTCGTTACCCAGCTCTCTCCTGAGCTCAGAAATCAGAGCGAAGTCGGGGACATAATTCGAAGCGGTATGTCGTGAGTATGAAGTATATCCGCTGAGCGTAGTACCTATCATATTAAAACCCATAGCTGCAGCCTGAACACCTTCTTCCAGCGTGGATACATCCGCCATCAGCAACAAAGCGGGATCATTCTTCAGTTCATGGACAATATCTTCCAGTTTTTCGGACAAAGGCCGGGGTCGTTGAGTTGCATCCAGTGCCAAAACTGGTACTCCCGTTCTTTTCACAGTGAGCGCCTCGGCAAGAGTGGGAGTGATTATGACTTCGGATGAGGCATATATTCTTTTATAAATCCCGATAACCGGTACCGGTACGGCATCCTGGACAGCCCTGATACTTTCAGGACCACTGGTTCTGATGGCTACAGCTCCTCCCTGGACTACTGCCCTGGCCATAGCGGCCAGTATATCAGGTTTTCCAAGAGGTTCGTTTTCCTCTGCCTGAACGGAGACGATTATTCCACCCTGCAGACGCTCAAGGATTTCTTTTTTACTCAGATCGCCGATTTTCATACCAATACTGGTTTTTTCCTACCCTAATATAACTTTGATGATAACTATTTCTTTCCCCTTAATTATCTTCTGAATGAGCGGATTTTCCGGATCGATGACGTTTCCGGAAATTTCCTTTCCTTCTATCTCCAGTTTCCGGATACCACGATTTACTCCCGATGGATTTTCCACATTTATCTGATAGTATCTTCCCCTGAATTTTCTCCTGATCCGAAAGTTTTTCCAATCGTGGGGAATGCAGGGATCAATTATCAGTCCTTTATATTCCGGCCTTACGCCCAGAATGTAGTCAATCCCATCACGCAGCATCCAGGTGGAAGAACCCGTAAGCCAGGAGTGGCTTGCCTGGCCGAAGGTTGGATGATCAGGACTGGTCACATACTCCGCGTAAACATAGGGTTCCACCTTATAACGGTCTATATCGACCACCGGATTCATGGGGAAAGCCTTCCTGTAAATCTCAAAGGCACGGTCTCCTCTTCCCAGCAGGCATTCAGCCAGAACAGCCCAGCTGACTGTATGATTGAAAATTGCTCCGTTCTCCTTCTTACCCGCCACGCAACGGGTAGCCAGACCAATGTTGGGATCGATACGGGTGTAGGGCGGATGCAGAATTTTGGGTCCTTTTGGAGTTTCCAGATATTTTTTTACTGCGTCCATACACTGAAATGCACGAGACTTATTCGCCACACCGCTTATCACTGCCCAGGTCTGCGTATTCAAAAATATTTTCCCCTGTTCATTTTTCCGGGAACCAATGATATCACCCCGGTCATTAGTGCCGCGAATATACCATTCACCATCCCAGCACAGCTCATTGATAGCAAATTTAACCGTTTCATAGGCTCGTTGGTACCGTTTCCTGCCGGATTCATCACCGATAAAATTGCAGAGACCGATAGTTTCCTTCAGAATGAAAGCCAGAAACATAGACACCCAGATACTCTCTCCCCGTCCCTCCCGGCCAAGGTAATCCAGAGTGTCGTTCCAGTCACCCGGACCGAATTTAGCCAGCTTTCGATCTGTGAGATTATTCAGCGTATAATCGATGGCACGGTAGATATGCTCAAGAACCGTACCATTTCCTTCATCATAATAGGTAACCGTATGTTCAAGAATTGCTCTTTCACCGGTTTCTTTTAAATAACTAATTACAGCTAAAGGTAGCCACAATGGGGTATCCGAATGACCGGTTTTTTCACCGCCGCCGGTCAGGGGATAGTAGAGGTGAAATGTACTTCCATCTCTAAACTGGTATTTGCACATTTCCAGAATACGGTTTCTGGCCCAATCGGGACGGGGAATAACAGGCCCCAGCAGATCCTGGCAGGAATCCCGGTATCCCCGGCCGAAAAGCAGACCGCCATGATAATAGGAGGCGTCCCGCGAAAAACGGAAGGTCACTGATGTCTGATACTGATTCCACACATTCAGCATGATATTCATATCAGGATCCGGTGTTTCTATATTTACAGCCGAAAGATAATCTTTCCACTCTTCTTTCAGCTGTCGCAATTCCATTTCCACATTATTCTGTTGACGGTATTTTTCTGCCAATTTTATGGACGTTTTCAGATAGTCTTCAATCGGGACAACTCCCAGAAATACGCTAAACTCTTTTTCTTCGCCCGGTTCCAGAGTCACTTCCACCTGCAGTGCGCCCGCAGCATCACCGGCGGCGATCTCCAAATTCCGGCATCGACCTTCCTCAACCGCCAGTGGATTCGCTTCCGAACGCCATCGTCCAATAAACAGATCCTTACTTCCATCCCAGCCTTTAACAGGTAGTGAAGAACCGAAAAACACATATTTATCCCAGGATTCATTGGCCTGTTTCACGGTTGCGGTGTTGAATTTTACCCAGTAACGTTTCGTGGCAAAAAGGAGATGGGCATCCGGATGAAAATAGACCTGATTGAAATGCTGGTCGTTGGGCTGGTTGATCAAATCCACCAGCGCATGCCCCAGGCACAGTTCTACATATGCGAAGATATCCATCCATCGTTTTTCATTCCCTTCATTTTTAAGTCTAATTTTCCAGACCTCCAGATCGTCAGAGGGGACAAAATAGGTAATTCCAGCGGAAATATTTTTATAACGGGATGAAATGCGGGTATAATACAGACCATGACAGCATTGGTAATTTTCCAGTGGTGTTTCAGTAGGCTGCCAGGTTGGTGACCAGTATTCTCCGTTTTTCTGATCCCGCAGATAGAGATAACGTCCCGGCCGGTCCCACGGCAGTGAATTATAACGCCAGCGGGTAATCCGGCTGTCCCTGGGGCTCATATAAAAACTGTATCCTCCACCGGTATGGCTTATCAGTCCGCTGTATCTTCCATTAGAGATATAATTCACCCAGGGTGCCGGGGTGTCCGGTCTGGTGATGATAAATTCCGTTCCGTCTTCACAGAAGGTCCCATATTTCTGCACGTGTCCTTTTCCTTTCCGTCTTGATTCTATTTCTTTCCTGTCATCAATTTCAAACCGGAGTGAAGTATTTTTTTCACCAGATTCCTGTCGGGAGCAGCTACGTAAATTCGTACCAGCGGTTCAGTTTGAGAAACCCTTATCAACATCCAGGTATTTTCTCCAAAATAGAGCTTCAGGCCGTCAATTAAATTAACCTTCGATACAGTTACACCGGCTATCTGATCCGGTGGATTTTTGCGAAGTTGCTGCAATCTGCGATGCAAATCTTCGATATCGTGATACCGATCGATTCGTTCATAACTGAAAGGTCCATATTTTTCTCGGAGGTGTGCCACCAATTCACGAATATCGGTCTGTTGTTCTCCAAGGAGCTCCAGCAGCAGAAGAACGGATAATATTCCATCTCGTTCAGGGAGGTGACCTTTATATCCGAATCCACCGCTTTCCTCCCCACCTATCAGTACATCATCGCCGATCATTCTTTCGGTAACATTTTTAAAGCCAACCGGTACTTCCAACACTTCACATTTCAATTCCCGCGCAAGCATATCCACTGTTGTTGCCAGGGAAGTTGTCCGGACTACTTTTCCACTCAATTTTTTAGATTTTATCAGATGTTCCAGAAATAACGGCATCACATCATGAAGTTCAACGAATTCACCGCTGCCATCCACCGCCCCGAACCGGTCTGCATCACCGTCCAGGGCCAGTCCCAGAGACGCTTTTTTATTACGCACGGTCCTGGAAAGTACTTCCAGATTCTTCGGAATGGGCTCCGGTAGACGGTTTCCAAAGTATGGATCAGGATATGAAAAAATGCTCTCGAAATGCAATCCGGATGTCTGTAGTAATTTATCTATGAAACCACACCCGGCACCAGCCATGGGATCGACAATCAAGCCTTCCCTGAATTCCGCAAGAGATTCAAATTTTATAAACTTTTCTATCTGTTGCTGATATTCCGGGAAAAAATCGATGTGTTGTATGTTGCGTTGAATCAGTTCAGGATGGGAAGCAGATTTATGGAATCCAAGCAATGATTCAATCTGAGAGGTTACATCGTTCATAACAGGACCACCATAGGGTCCTTTAAATTTAATACCGTTGTAAAAATAAGGATTATGACTTGCCGTTACCATAATTCCAGCTGATAATCCATAGTTTTTTACGGCAAAGGAAAGCACCGGAGTTGGTGTATAATTAGCAGAAAGAAGAACCGGAATATCATTACTGGCAACCACTTCGGCAAAGTGACGGGCAAAAGTGGAAGACAGAAAACGGGTATCGTAAGATACCGCAATGCCGGCAGATGTCTGATTTTTTGCGATTAAATATTCACTGACAGCCTGGGCAATCTGGCGGACATTGTCGAATGTAAACTGGTCTGCTAAAATGGCCCGCCAGCCATCCGTACCGAATCGAATCTCTTCCATCTGTTATACCGAAACTGAAGACGAATTTCATTAATATGACCAATTTTAAATTTATAAAAGCTGAGAGTCTTTTCATAGAACAAAAAAATTAGATAGTTAAGTAGCCTTACTAATGGGGGAAGAGGAATAGAGGTATGAAGGTATAGGGTATACGGTATAGGGTATAGGGTATAGGGTATAAGGTATAGGGAAAAATGAAAGAGTGCATAAATAAAAAATGCGGAAGTCATCATATGTCAGATATCAATCATTAGAGTTCTCTGAAGACTGCTTTCTGATCGGCTGCATTCTATTAACTGCATTTCAGTCTTTATTTTTTGATCTTGTTCTGTCTTCGAGAATCGCAGGCGGAGCACTGATTTTTCGGACAGAGCAGTTCAAGCGGTCTTGAACGGAAAAAAGAAAGGCCGTGTTCCAGCAACAAACCAACATGAATAAAATACCCGAAGAGGCTATGGTAACGGAAAGGATGTATAATTTTCCGATTCAGCAAATAGTTTTCAAAATTCACAAAAGACTTGCTGCAACCGGGTACTTCATGGAGCTCCTGTTCACCTTTGATGGAAACACCGGCCGGACGAATGCCCAGGTAAGCCCATGGAAAGGTATCGTGCCAGGGAACTGGGGCCATTGTTTCCAGATAATGACAGAATGAAAGCGAAAGGAAATCCGTACCGAGCATCAAAATGAAAGCATCCTGCTGACGGCTCAGCCATTCCAGAACGCTTCCCTCTCCCAGCGGACTCTCAGGAGCATTATCTGGCTGTATTTCTCCTGACGCACGTCCCCACAGCGCAAACGAATGAGTGGCTGAGGCAGTCCGAATCACCTCCGGCATTTTTCTGAAAACCTCCGACACGGCGCCTACTTTACTCGGCGTTTCATCCGGATTATATATTTTTGATGGTTCATTGACCTTTGCGAAACAATAAGAAAATGTTGCCAGAATCACCGATCCTTCTGGCGTAATAATGTCCTGGATTATTCTGAGGAAATCCTCTATATTCAGTCCTGGAAATTCCCTCCGGATTTTTCTGTAAGCAGCATGAATCATCACATGTTGATTTTGCTTCAGTCCAATATCTCGGAGAAATTTTTCCATCTCTGAAAATGTCATATTTTTTTTAGTTTTCATAAATCAATATCTGAAAATTTAAAGCATAGAGCACAGAGCATAGAGCACAGAGCATAGAGAAAAAGACAGTAGCCAGAAGCCAGCCGGCAATTCAAGAAAGAAAACAAGATACAAATCTGACCGAAGGACAGGATACAAGAAACAAGATACAAGATACAAGACATAGAAAGCAGCCCCGAAGCCAGAAAAATAAATTCCAAATCCTAAGCACTAAATTCCAATGAAATCTTAAATCACAAATGACAAATTTAAAAACCAGTATCCAGTATCCAGCATCCCCTTAATCCTTCATCTTTAATCCTGTATTTCCACTTCATCCGAAAGATGTCGAAACCACAGGAAATAGAGACCTGTCGAGAGAAGAATCAATAAACCCAGCAGGGAAAAAAATACCTGCCAGTTCTTAAAAAGCACGACCATCACCGTCAGAAACAGGGTCATCTGCCAGGGCACAGCCAGAAATGTCGCCCAGATATCACGCCGGTTTTCTTTCTTAATATTTCCTTTCGATGAAGAGGACAAGGTTTTTCGTACCGGTCTCCAGAAACCAAACGGCCGGGTAGTCGTATAGAATTTTCGAAGAATAGTAAAATCCGGGGGTTGGGAGAAAATAGTTCCAAGCAGTGTCGCCGCAAGAGAGAGACTGCTCACCAGGAGAAAAGCCAGGTATTCAGCAAGTCCGGGCAGAAATATCCTTTGAACAATAGCACTGATCATTCCAACTGCAATACCGGCTGCAAAACCATATCCATTCATTCGCCACCAGTACCAGCGTAACAGCTGGGGAATCAGCATACCGGCACCAATACTCATGGTTAGCCAGCCCCATATCTCGTTAATACTCTGGATATTTAAGGTGAGCAGGAGACCGATGACCACGATTATCAGAGAAGACCAGCGGCTATGTCGCATTAATTGTCTGTCCGAAGCATCAGAATTGATAAATCCCTGATAAATATCTTTTACCCAGTAGGAAGCTCCGGCATTTACCAGTGAATCGAAGGTGGACATTCCAGCCGCCATCAAACCGGCAACCAGAAGTCCTTTAAGTCCGATGGGAAGAAGCTGATTAATGACTACAGGCAGAACTCTTTCAGGATCCCGCAGAATTTCCGGATTGGTTTGTCCAAAAACGATTCCCATCACGGCAATGGAAGCAATAAACGGCCAGCGGAAAGAAAGCAGAAAAGTTCAAAACAGGGAGAGCAGACCGGTTTCACGATCACTACGGGAAGCAAAAAAGCGTTGAATCATATATCCGCTCGTACCCGAGCTTCCTTCAATAATAGTCTTGATCATGAAAAAAATGACAGCAATGCCAAACATATTGTAGATAGAATAAACCGAGTTTTCCGGAAAACCCAGTTTCCAGACCGGTATAATTCCGGTCCACTGCTCCCGGGTGGTTTCAATGAGAGTATACCCACCGTCCTTCAGCGGTATGGACAGATGGAAAACTTCCGGTAGATCGAATCGTGCAAAACTGATAATACAGGTAATCACGATGGCCAGAAAGATTAGTCCACCCTGGAAAAAATCAGTCCATACAACGCCATACAGTCCGCTGGTAATTGTATAAATAGTCGCCAGCACAATCATGAGGCTGGCAGCCCAGAATTCTGGAGACAGACCCAAATAGTATTTGAATTGAAGAAATTCTCCAATAAATTTTCCTGCGCCGACAGAAAAATAGGTAATGATCCAGATGGTACTGATCAGGATCGCCAGAGCCGCAAAAAGCCTGGCCAACTTCCCATCCCGACCTTTTCCGAAGCGGAATTCCATCCATTCCGCCATGGTCATTACGCTGGCACGACGATTCCATTTTCCCATAAAAATCATGAGAAATGCCATGATAAGTACCAAACCGCCGCGGATTTCGATGAAAAATCCCATCGTTCCGAAAGCATAAATCAGTGCGGTATTGATCATGGTCCCGCTGATATCCAGATTGGAGGACATTCCGGAAGCACCCAATACCCACCAGGGAAGCTGCCGGTCTCCCAGGAAATAGGAATCGATTCCTGCCGATGCTTTCTTCCTGAAATAAATTCCAACACCCACCATGGCTGAGAGATAGAAAAATACAATGATATAATCCGGAAGTGACATACGGGCTCGGTATTATTGATTAGGATGAAGGATTAAGGAAGACTCGCTTCCTGAAGCCTGACTCCTGATTCCTCTCCTATTTAGTTGGTAAAATTCGTGAATAAAAAAGAGCCACCGAGGAGACTCGAATCACGCCGAAAGGCGGATCCGCTTATCAGCGGACTCCTGACATTCAGTTTACTTTTCATTAATCA
>JAFGSO010000480.1 GCA_016934605.1 Calditrichota bacterium
ATAATCCTGCATTTCCATTGCTGCCAGAATGACTTCAACAGGATTTGTTCTGTTTTTTTCCGGTATCCCTCCTGCACACATGTAAGCATCGCCTATTGTTTTTATCTTTTCAATACCATATTTTTCAACAACGGAATCAAAATGGAAAAAGAATTTATCAAGCTCATCAATCAGGACTTCAGGATTGGTCTCTTCTGCGATCCTGGTAAATCCCTGAATATCTGAGAATAACACTGTAACAAAATTGTACTTTATCTTGGCAGCCTTACCTGTTTCCATAATCTCACTGGCGGTATTCCTTGGCAGGACATTTGCCAGCAGATTCTCGGTTTTTTCCTTCTCAATGATCAGGTCCTCTGTTCTTTTATTAATAATCTGCTCCAGCATATACTGTGTACGGGCAAACCGGAGATTCAGGGAAGCATATAAAGCCCAAATTATTAGAGCAGCCAGACATACATATAGAATAACAGCTACTATTGAGGAATACCAGGGAGGAAGAACTTTAAAACCCAGCATCGCCATCTCTCCGGCAGAACTCTGTCGATCAGTATAACGCACCCTCAGACTGTATTTTCCTGCAGGAAGGTTTGTATATTCCTTGAATCCTGATTCCGACCAGTAAGTCCAGTCAGTATCAAAACCTTCAAGATAAAACTGAAATGACAGTGAATCTGTTCCTCCCAGACAGAATGCAATATTATCATGTCTGCTGTCTAAAATTATTTCCCCCGCAGGAGAGTAAATTACAGAATCCCCATTTATTATTAGCTCTTTCAGAAAGGGTTCCTCATCATTTCCCCGGGCAGCAACAACAGAGGTGGTTACTAACAAGTTTAATGATAAGAACAGAAAGGTTAATTTTATTTTCAGATCTGTCCTGAAAAACATAAAAAAATTGAAATTGGCCTACCAAATGTACTACTTAAATATATACCCGTCAAAAGTGAAGATCATTTTTAAGTATTTTTGCCAGAAATGACAATAGGGAAAATGAAGATAGTATTTGCGACAAATAATCATAACAAGATAAAAGAGATCCGTCATATTCTGGGTGATAGTTTCACCCTGCTAAGTCTTGAGGATCTAAATATAAATGAAGATATCCCGGAGAACGAAATGACTCTTGAAGGCAATGCTATGCAAAAAGCTCGTGTTGTACATAAAATGCTTAATATGAATGTGTTTGCCGATGATACCGGACTTGAAATAGAGGTACTTAATGGACTCCCGGGTGTTAATTCCGCCAGATTTGCCGGGGAGAACAAAGATTCTGATGCAAACATAGAAAAAGCCCTGTCATTGATGGGTTCATCTGAAAACCGGAACGCCAGGTTCAGAACTGTTATTGCCCTTATAATGGATTGCAGGGAATATTTTTTTGAAGGTGTTGTGGATGGCCGGATAATAAGTGAAAAAAGAGGGAACCATGGTTTTGGATACGATCCGGTATTTGTTCCGGAAGGTAAGACAAGAACTTTTGCAGAAATGCCTCTTTCCGAAAAGAACCTTATCTCGCACAGGGCACGGGCTTTTGAAAAACTAAGGAATTTCCTGCTCCGGTACCCGGACAATAAAGACTGATTTATACTGTTAATTCTCTGATGAAAAGATCTTTTATCACCGGCAGTTTGTTGATAATCCTGCTGAGCATAAGTGCACAGACTCCTGTAGGGTCATGGAGCGATCACCTTATGTACAATACTGCTTTTAGTGTTGCTGCCGGATCGGAAGAGATCTTCGCCTCAAACGGATCATCGATAATAGTTTATAACAGGGGAAATGCCCAGCTCAGTAAACTGTCAAGAATTAATGGCCTTTCTGAAACCGGGATAAGTTCAATTGTCTGGGCAGAAGAATACAAAACCCTTCTCATTGCTTATTCAAGCACAAATATTGATCTTTTAAAAAACAATATTATTTACAATATCCCGGATATATACAGGAAATATATCCCCGGTAAAAAGGAAATAAACAGGATCAGGATCAACGGAAAATTTGCTTATCTGGCCTGCAGCTTCGGGATTGTTGTACTGGATATCTTAAAAAACGAGATCTATGATACATGGAAACCCGGGATGAATTCCGAAAATCCTGAAGTATGGGATGTGACTTTCGGCAACGGTAACATCTATGCAGCCACCGACATCGGCATCTTCTCCGCCGGTCTTGATGATCCCGGCCTGTCATACTTCGGAAACTGGTCAAGAGATAATTCATTGCCATCACCGTCTGCAAAATATTCAGCAGCAATCTTCTGCGCCAATAAATTATATGTGAACCTTAAAGGGGTATCAGGAGATTCAATACTTGTTATCGATTCCGGATATGATTTACTTTCTTTTAGCCCTGGCGTATATAACAGATCATTTGATACTGCCAATGAAGGTTTTCTTGTATCAGACGGAACAATAAGTTATTATGGAAATGACGGTAATCTCAAAAACCACATCAGTACTTACGGCTTTACCACTCCTGACAGTTACCAGGCAGTAATGAGAGAAAATGACATTTATATTGCTGATCCTTCAGCCGGTCTGATAGAAGGGAAAAACATGTCAGATTTCAGACCATTGTCTCTCTCGGGGCCCGGATCAAATAATGCAGTAAGTATTACATCTTCAAACGGAAAAACTATAATCACCGGCGGGGGTACAGACGTATCATGGAACAATCTGTGGCGCCCTCTGAATATTTCTGTCAATGAAAATAATGGATGGATACTGTATAAAAACGACTCTGTTTCAGATCCTTTAAGGGCTGCGATAGATCCGTTTGATAATAATCATTTCTTTATATCAACCTGGGGCGGCGGTTTGCTGGAGTTCGAAAACGGTATCATTATAAATCAGTTTACTGAAAAAAATTCTCCTCTGCAAACTATTATCACGGATAAACCATATGTAAGGATTTGCGGACTGGCTATGGATGCGGAAAGAAATCTCTGGATGACCCAGACTGAAGTGCCGGGAAGCATAAAAGTGCTTAAACCTGATGGCACCTGGATTGTGAATCCGTTAACCATCGACGCCCCTACAATTGGCGACATCCTGATTACCCGGACTGGTAAAAAATGGATAATCCTGCCGAGGGGACACGGCATATTTATTCTGGATGACAAGGGGTCTCCCGACTATTTTGCCGACGATGTTTTTAAAAAAATGCTAATCACTACTTCTGATGACGAAGTTATCTCTTTTGTCTATTGCATTTCGGAAGAT
>JAFGSO010000481.1 GCA_016934605.1 Calditrichota bacterium
TGAATAATAGCCTCAGAGCACACAGAGAACACAGAGACAAAGATCAATGTATGGTATAATGATGTGAATGTTTGTGAATTAAACAGGAAAAAATTTTATTGATCTTATTCGAACCAATTGGAAAAAATAAATTTCTTGAAATGAATATCACATTGTTATAACTTTTTTAGCTTTTTAAGATGGGAAAATGGGATGATAAAAAGTATTGAATGGACGGGGGAATCCCTGAAAATAATTGATCAAACCAGGATTCCCCATAAAATATTATATAAAGAGTTGCGTCAGATTCAGGAAGTTTATGAGGCCATCCGAAAGCTGGAAGTGAGAGGAGCGCCTGCGATTGGTGTCGCGGCAGCTTTCGGTCTTTATCTCGGCTTGAAATCGGAAACCTTCACTACTTCACAGGACGTTATTTCCCGTGCCGGTCAACTGGCCGAATATCTGTCAGAAGCAAGACCCACTGCTGTTAATCTTCGATGGGCCATTAGTTCTGTTATGGACAGAATATCTCATCTGGTAGAAGAACCTGAAGTTATGGTACATAAATTTCTTGAGGCTGCAATAGAAATTCAGGAAGATGATAAAGAAAGATGCAGGCGGATCGGGGAAAGTGGCGCCGGATTAATTGAAAGCGGAATGACTGTTCTGACGCATTGTAATACGGGTGCTCTGGCAACAGCCGGTATCGGTACTGCTTTTGGTGTATTATATACTGCCCATCTTCAGGGAAAGAAGTTTGAAGTGATGGTAGACGAAACTCGTCCTCTGCTGCAGGGAGCCCGATTAACCATGTGGGAATTGAAGCAGGCGGAAATTCCGGCTACGCTGATAACAGATAGTATGGCTGCGTATGCCATGCAGCAACGAAAAATAGATTTGGTTATGGTGGGAGCAGACCGGATTGCAGGCAACGGAGATGTGGCTAATAAAGTAGGAACCTATAATCTGGCAGTGGCTGCAGATTTTCACCGGATTCCATTTTATGTGGCTGCCCCATTATCCACTTTTGATTTTTCACTCACTTCCGGCGAAAATATTCCCATTGAGGAAAGAGATCCGTCGGAAGTGACACATATCGGGGATGAGCTGCTCATCACCATACCGGATGCCAACAGCTGGAATCCTGCCTTTGATGTAACACCATTCCGGCTGATCAGCGGTATCATTACTGAAAATGGAATTATTACTCCGCCATTTGAAAAATCGATTCAACATTTAATTCATCATACCTATCAAAATTAGGAGGAAGACCAATAATGAAAAAGGTATATGTTGTTCTAGCAGCCACTGTGCTGATGGGGCTGATATTGCTCACGGGCTGTCGAAATCCCGAAGTGGAAGGGGTTGTGATCAATATGCAGCAGGGATTATATGAAAAAGCATATGATCTGGCGAAGGATGCGGTAGTAAAATATCCCGAGGATCCGGAAGCCTGGTATCTTCTGGGTGAGTTGCACGGGCGGTTCCAGAAATACCAAGAGATGAATGAGGCATTTAACAAGAGTCTGGCCTTGTCCGACAAATACAAATCTGAGATTGAACAACTCCGATTGAAACATTTCGCCGAAAATTACAACGATGCTTTGAAGAATTATTATAATCCGGCACGTGAAGCGGAAGATTTGGCAAAAAGGAAAGAGCTGTTTGAAAAAGCAGCAGAGAAATTTCTTTTTGCTCATCGGGCAATGCCGAGCCGGATTGAACCATTAACGCCCATGTCAGTTTCATTTCTTGAAAGCGGAGACACTGCCCAGGCCGAGAAATATATTCTTCAGGCAGTTGAAATGAATCCTGCCAACGATACTCTTATGGTTGCTGTAGGGGATTTTTATTTTAAAATATATAAACTTCAGAATGCGAAAAACATGTACGAGAAGGCTCTGGCAGTAAATCCTGAAAATGTGGATGCCATGTTGGCCCTGGGTGAAATTTATACCAGGGAAAAGAACTGGGATAAAGCCCTGGAATTTTTCCCACAGGCAATGCAACGTCAACCGGATAATCCTGCCATCCCGAATAATATCGCCATTATTCTTTATAATAACGAGAAATATGAAGAGGCCATTCCCTATCTGCTGAAAACAATTGAACTGGAACCCAGTAATCAGAATGCCTATGAGGTTCTGAGCCTTTGTTACATGCAGTCTGCGCAAAAATATACCGATAAATTCGCCGAAACAGAAGATACCCAGTACCGCGACCAGGCTCTGGCCACCTATCAGAAAGCACTTTCATTTTTGGAAGATGCCACCACCAGGTTCCCGGATTCAACTCTGCTATGGAATAATCTCGGAGTTACGTATGCCCAGCTGGGAATGAAGGATAAAGCCGAAGAGGCATTCGAAAGACAGAAACAACTGGAAGAGATGTAATAAATTTTCCGGATTGAAAAAGGGACTGTGTTAAAAGTTAAAATGAGTATATAAATATGAATTTAGCTGTTCAATATCAATTTATTATCTCACCCCCCCAACCCCCTTTCTTAGAAAGAGAGGGGGCGAAGGGGGAGAGTTTCTTTAAATGCTGAATATTCGTAAATATATATTTTTTTTAATAAAACACGACTTTTAATACACCCCCTATCTTATTGATTACCCTGAGCGGTCTTCAGTAAAAAATATAATTCTCTGTTTTACTGGGGTTTGTATCCAATTGTTACATAACCTACCCAGTGATGGATATTTGCCGGGGCTGTGGTACCCATCCCCAGGTCGGTAACCGGGATGGGGGCATTACTGATACTGGTTCCATAACGCAGCATATATCCTGCCAGTGAACCCTTCCCCTGAAGATTCTGAAGATGATAGCCGGTTAGCAATCCCAGCGGCAGACTGTACCGACCACACCAGGTCCAGTCATATTCCCGAAAATCGTCGCTGTCCAGCGTATACTCAAAGAAACGTTGTATCCGCTGTGGCTCAAGCTGATCAATGAGGCATTCACTGATGATATTCATGTCATAATTGGTTGCCCGCCGGTAACCGGTTGTATCAGAACCGAAGGGAGCATAATTTTTTCCACTCCATCCCTCATCACCATAATGAACACAGTCGTTGGATATGGCGATTGAAAAATCTCTGCCCCATTGCCA
>JAFGSO010000076.1 GCA_016934605.1 Calditrichota bacterium
GTTTGTATTGACATTATCAATCTGTGATCATCTGTCTTCCGAAGGCAACCCCTCGGAAGTTCTGTGGTTAAAAAATCCATTCATAACTATATGAATCAAATTGATTCACCTTGCCTAATGCACATACTACGGAATTTCAGACATTATAAGTGCCGGATGCTGTTTTACCACCTCTTCCAGTCCAGTTGGTATGGAAGAATTCACCCCTTGGTTTATCCACGCGTTCGTAAGTATGAGCACCGAAATAATCCCGCTGGGCCTGTAACAGATTGGCGGAAAGGCGTTTACTGCGATAGCCGTCGTAATACGCCAGGGCACTGGAATATGCTGGAACAGGGATACCCAGTTCCAGTGCAGTTGCAACAACCCGGCGCCAGGCAGTTTGACTTTTGGTAATAGCCTCTTTGAAATAATCCGCCAGCAGCAGATTATGCAGATCGGGCTTTTGGTCGAACGCTTCCCGGATTTTCCCCAGAAACTGAGCACGGATAATACAGCCTTCCCGCCACATAAGAGCAATCTCTCCGAATTTCAAATCCCAGTCATATTCCTTTGCAGCCTCACGCATCAGCTGGAATCCCTGGGCATAAGAACATATCTTGGAAGCATACAATGCCTGGCGAATCAATTCGGTGAATTCTGTGCGATTCCCATCAAATTTTTTATCAGGACCCTGCAGTATTTCCGAAGCTGCCATCCGCTCTTCTTTGATGGCACTCATGGCGCGCGCCAGAACCGCTTCCACAACAGTGGGTGCCGGAACGCCCAGATTCAGCGCTTCCTGACTGGTCCAGCGACCGGTACCCTTCTGACCGGCTGCATCGAGAATCACATCCACCATTGGTTGGCCGGTCTCTTCATCTTTTTTCCCCATGATATCTGCGGTAATTTCAATCAGGTAACTGTTCAGCTCGCCCTTATTCCATTCCCGAAAAATGGATTCCATTTCGGCCGGTGAATATCCCAGAGCCAGGTTCATAATAGCGTACGATTCAGCAATCATCTGCATATCACCATATTCAATCCCATTGTGGACCATTTTTACAAAATGCCCTGCCCCGTTGCGTCCCACCCATTCACAGCAGGGTGTACCATCAGCCACTTTGGCAGCGATACTCTGGAAAATATTTTTGACATGAGGCCAGGCCTCTGTCGATCCGCCGGGCATGATGGACGGTCCCCTCAGAGCACCTTCTTCGCCACCGGAAACACCGGTCCCGATATACAGCAAACCCTGTTCCTCCACCTGCTTTGTCCGGCGCCGGGTATCCATGAAGAAACTGTTTCCTCCGTCAATCAGAATATCTCCCTTATCGCACAGCGGAATCAGCTTTTCGATCAGCTCATCCACTGGTTTACCGGCTTTTACCATCATCATAATTTTGCGGGGACGCTTCAGGTTTTTAACCAGTTCCTCCAGGCTATAACAACCTTTAATATTTTTACCCTTAGCTCTTCCATTTACAAAATCATCGACCTTACTGGTTGTCCGGTTGTAAACAGCCACCGAAAATCCATGGTTTTCCATATTCAGAATGAGATTTTCTCCCATAACTGCCAGACCGATCAAACCGATATCGTATGTCTCCATAAGTTACTCCTTTATTCGTTAAATTTTTCTTTCGTTGTCCATAAACCAAGGCCCGGATTGTTAATAAAAAAAAGTTCCTCACCATTCGGCAATGTATTAAATCCCTGCCGAAGTTTTTCCGGAGAATATTTTTGCATCATTTCATCAAATTCCTTAAAGTTAAAACCAACCTCTCGGATTTCATCTGCAGAAAGATGGCCGGGACAATAAGTAACATGAAAGCGGTTCTCGCTCGATCCATGGATCAAATGAGCAGCCACCGCCAGATTCTCCTGTAATTCTGGAGATTGTTCAACCTGATGCAGTATTTCGGGAGTCGTGCGGTATCCGTATTTTCTGATTAAGCGGTCAATTTCTCTGTCCTCACCAAACATTCTGACACCCGGCGCGAGGACGATCAGCTCACCATCATCCGCCAGGGTCATACGTGTCCGGTAAATACTCTTATTTCCCAGCCAGGTACTCTTGAATTCGTGGGGATCCAGATAGACTACAATTTTGCGGAGCGGATTTTCCATGATACGTATATTAACCCGTTGAGACAATTGCGCTGCCCTGCGAAAACATTCCTCATCATCTCCCATGAAGAGACCACGGGTTACCAGCTTATCTCTCTCATCCGCTCCGATGACCGTGAGAACATATATCAGCGGAATCCCGGAAGCAATTTTCTCTGAAGCATAATTCAGCATCCGGCGGACAGGAGTATCTATCCGTCCCATGGCCTGCTCCATACCACAGACAGCTCCCAGGTAGTGGCTTTTATTGATAGAATCCACTCCGCCGGTGCCAACAAATATATTTTTATTGTAATTGGCCATACCGCTCACTTCATGGGGGACTACCTGTCCGATAGAAAATACCAGATCATAGTCCGGTTCGGTCAATAGACGATTCACCAGAACCGGCCAGGAATACTTAAGCGCTCCTTCAGAAATTTCCTCAATGAATTCAGCAGGGACTTCTCCAAGTTTCACCGGATCCTTCCGCCAGTTGTGATATCGGAACAATTCCTCAGGCAATTCCGGGTACATATCTGTAATTTCTTCTGATGTCATTGGAGCATGAGTTCCGACAGCCGGTAGTATTTCCTTCAGCTTCTCTCCATAAAATTGATAGATGATGCGGCTGATCAATCCCGCCTGTGAATGTCTCCGGCTATAGTCCGGGGGCACAGCCAGTACTTTTTTCTGCCTCCCCAGTTTCTCCAGCACCGAAAACAGAGCTTCTCTGATTTCATCGGGCTGTAAATCTGTTTCCGGGGATCCCTGGTGATAGTAAAGCACTAGATTCCTCTCAAAAATTTTATTTTTTTAATTGCCATTCTTA
>JAFGSO010000077.1 GCA_016934605.1 Calditrichota bacterium
TCATCTCATCAAAATCATTTTCTTTGTTTCAACAAAATTTCCGACCTCCAAACTGTAATAGTATATTCCGCTTGGCAGGTATGGGGCATCCCACCTCACCGAATGTAAGCCGGTATTCTGTTTTTTATTTACCAGAGTCGCTACCTTTTCTCCCAGCATATTATAAACTGATAATTTAACGGGACTGTCGGTTGCCAAATGCCAGCTGATGACTGTTTTTGGATTGAAGGGATTGGGATAATTTTGATTCAGTGTAAATCCTGAAGAAATTTCTCCATTTAACGCAGATCCCTCACGAAGATCTATAGAGACGGGTCCGTGGGCAGTTCTGACTCCGTTCATATCCACATCGTATAATAGATATGAGTACAGGTATCCTGCTGAGACATCCATATCGATAAAGAAGTACTCTCTGCCGGTATTGGAATTACCTGAACCCTGCAGCACGGGGTGATAGAGGTAAGATGCGATTAATTTATAATTCTCGGATTCATCCTGACTCTGGCTTCGAGTGATTTCAAATCCCAGATTGTTTATTTCGGAAAAAGTTCGCCAGGCTAGGTGAATCGCATCGGAATCGTACCGGGCGGTGAAGGAT
Organism: Calditrichota bacterium; assembly: GCA_016934605.1. Taxonomy (GTDB): domain Bacteria; phylum Calditrichota; class Calditrichia; order RBG-13-44-9; family RBG-13-44-9; genus RQOF01. Next base: position 599 of record JAFGSO010000077.1, read on the forward strand.
GCCAGTTCGACCGGCAGGGAAGGATCCAGAAGTGGACCATGAGCGTTCACCCGTCCTGCACCCAGCCGTCCGGAATAAGCGGGATTCAGGAGATCGATATCATCAGCATTATTAAACAGTATTGTTCTGACCTCGGCTGCAGTCAGATTGGGATTGGTAGACCAGATAAGAGCAGCCGTACCGGCAGCGATGGGCGCGGCCATGGATGTCCCGGATATCTCAGCTACATAATCATTCTGAGGATCCGAATGAAGATGATAGCTGCTCAGTATGTTCGTTCCCGGAGCCGATATATCCACCCATGTACCGTAATTGGAAAAATCGGCTTTCAGGTCGAAGGTGTCGGTGGCCGCTACGCTGATAATATTATCATCCGTTCGGCCACAGATATAATCCGGAGTCGAGACATTGCTGTTGCCGGCTGATTTAAAAATCAGACCACCACTGGCCAGAAAATAATCAATAGCAGCCGGTAATATTCCTGTACCGGAGGATCCCCAGCTGCAGGAGACGATACGGGCACCATTGTTGGCGGCATAGTAAAGGGCTTCAGCTGCGAAATCCATCCGTACCAGACCAACTTCACCATAGAGAGAAGATCTCATTGAATAGCCGATGCGGAGTGCCATTATCCTGACACCATCGGCATTAATCTGAAGCGTGCCATCTCCCCAGCCACCGGCCACGGCTGCTGAGGCATAGCCGTTATTATTGATGGCTCCAACATTACCGGCACAGTGCGTCCCATGTCCGTTAAAATCTGACGGATCATTGTCCGGGGCATCATAATCTTCACCATTGATCTTTGTGTACCCACCACCGGAAGAAATCCCTGTTACAAAATCCCAGCCAATCCAGTCATCAATATAACTGTTACCATCATCATCATTTCCGTTGGGAATACCACCAACCAGTTCAGTATTATTGATCCACATATTACCGCGGGAGTTGAGAGGAGTAGAGTATGAGGCAGTAGCCCCGCCCAAGTCTTTATGATAATACCGGACACCGGTATCCAGTATGCCGACGATAATGGCCGGATTGCCGGTATAGAAATCCCAGGCTTCCGGAGCATCGATGTCGACATCACTGGACTGTTGCAGATGCCACTGGTCACTGAAAAACCTGTCGTTGGGTATGATATCCATAAAATGGATACCGATGGGTTGGGCATCAATCACCCCCGGAATCCGGATATATTGTTCGCAGAGACCTTCCGGATCAATGGCCTGTTCAAAACTTAATTTGAACCAGCCTCGCAGATTGATCAGTCGGTCTTTATAAATTTTGGGTTGAGCATCGGGAAATCTTTGAATCATTGACGTGATATTAAATTGATCTCCAAGCAGATCCAGAAGTTCTATTCCACAAAACCCGGATTGTCTGGCTGAATGCAGATCCATCATTTGTAATGTCGGATGGTCCAGTTCTATCACAATCTGATCCGGAACGTATCCCAGAAAACCGGAAGGATTCATCTTTACCTGTACCTTCTGCTGTGCGGAAAGGGGAGAGAAGATCTGTAACACGGCAAGGATAGAAAGAAGAGATACATTCAGGTGCCCAAGACGGATTAACATCCCTGTGCTCCTTTGGCTTTTGAATGAATTTAAAATCAGGAAAAATAAATAGCTACTGTTTTTTGGTAGAATCGATAAATTCTCAATACTATTTTATCCAGGTCACACAAGCCGAAGTCTAAGATATTATTAAAACAGTGATTTAATACCTGGATTAAACTGATATTATTATGCTTAGTCTGTCAGCAGTTTTCGGGCAAGATTCTCAGCCTGGAGGCGGATCTCCGGAGCGGCAATGGATTCCCACAGAATACCTCTTAATGGCACGCCGATAGTGTAGAGTATTTTTGAAGGTATTCCGTTTTTTGTTATTACCGATCCGTCAGGCAACGCATTAATCCCAAGCTGGACCGGATTGGATTGTATCAATTTTCGCCCCATGAGATTTTTGATCAGTGGATGATCAATCTGCTCATAATCCAGATTTGGACCCACGCAATTTATTATCATCCTTGCTGAATCGCTTTTTTCAAAAGTCAAATTTTTCTCAAGGTATCGCATGATCATGCCGTTTCCGTCAGGAAGCAAATCAATAATTCTGCCCGCCACAATTTTGAGCTGTCCTGATACCTGAAGATCTCGAATTATACTGGCGCTGGAAGGCGGTATCCGGCTGCGGATTATTTCCCAGTGACGGTATAAATGGCGAAGAAATCTTTGCTTCTCAATTTCAAGCAAGTTCATCCAGATGGCTGTAGAATGTGGCCGTAAGGAATCGATAACTGCCCTGGGATCCAATCCATTTTCCGAGGCGATCTCCATATGTTTTCTGATAATCTGAAAAATGGGTAAAATACGTGAGTGCCTCTGTAATTCATCGAAGAAGGGAGGATATGGTTCAACTTTTTTCTGAGAAAGCGGGAGTAATCCCCGTCTTGAAATAGCCATCATATTTCCCTTATGTTTTTTTCTAGAAAGACCGGTTGCCAGATCCACCATAGTCTGACCGGTTCCAATGAAAATAATGGAATCAGTTTCTTCAAGATCCCTGAAAATATTCGGTTTCCAGGGATTCTGAATGTAACGTTTGTTTTTTATAAACAATCCGTTTTCGGTTTTGGGGTTTTTGGGAAGAGAATTTCCTGAAGCCAGTACGACCTTGTCCGCCGTAATATTTCCATTTCGCTTGACTGAGATTATGGCCTGGTTTCCATTTATTTTTAAATCTGTTACTTCGCCGCAAAATCTTTCCATGCTTTTGTTTTCATGCTTCTCTGAGTATGCTTCCTGATACATTTTCCGTATATATTTCCGGTACAATTTTCTGGGAAGATAATCCCCGTGTGAGGCGTTGACGCCTTCTTTTCTGGCCCACTTCAGGAAGTGTTCCGGATCATTGGATAACGCTCCCATTATTTCGACCGGCACATTCAGGAGATAATCCTCATTAGTGGAGTAGGCGGGACCCAGATCCTGCTCTTTATTGCGATCGATTAATTTTATGTGAACGGGATCAGAACTGGAGTTCTTGAGAAGATTCATCGCCAGTAATGTCCCGGAAAGCCCGGCACCTATAATGGCTATATTTTTCATGGATAATAATTCCTATTTTTCATGATAAAAAGGTCAATGTCCTCGGTTTAGATTTGACAGTTATTTTCTGTTTTCATTTCTCAATAATTATTCAACAACAACATCTTATTTAAATAAAACAAATCGCGTACCCGTCTACGATAGATATATTCATTGGAAGCCACTGAACTTCCATAATCATCAAGTCCATTCCACAAATGATTAAATAAATAGATAACAGCTAGATAACAGCAGATTATTCGCTCTGCACATTGTCCCCTCCTGCTGGTCTGTTAAAATTATTGTGTCAAAAAACGGTGCCAGAAGAAAGACTTAAAAGCAGATCTGTTTCTAATTGTTGGATTTATGATAATATTATGTGAATTCTACAAATATGTTTTTCAGATTTTTGATCGACTATCATGAATCTGAAAATAGCATCCTGTGATACTTATTTAAAAAATATTGACAAATCGAGCTAAATCCCAAAACTTTTTATCGTATTTTTTATCCATTCAATCTTTTCTAAACATGTAAATTGACAATAAGCCATTATTCTAAAATTTTACAGAAATTCCCGATGGTAGATAAAAAATAGTTGCAATAAAAAACCTCCTCAGGTTAGATTCTTTTTAGAATCAAAACCTAAGGAGGA
>JAFGSO010000482.1 GCA_016934605.1 Calditrichota bacterium
AACAACAATCACGCGTCTGATATTTTTGCCTTTCACCAGTTCCGGAATACGACCGGTCTGGAGAGCCAATTTTTCAATTTCCGCAACATTTGTACTTCTGGGAACCTCTAACTGAGCCCGTACCTTACCATTCACCAGAATTCCATAATTGATGACATCGGTCTCCAGCGCTTGTGGATCGAATGCCGGCCATTGCTGGTCAAAAACGCTGAACTCACCTCCGGCCATCATCCATAATTCCTCGCTGAGGTGTGGCGCGAATGGTGCCAGCATGAGAATCAATGTCCGAATCGCATGTTTCAGCACACCGGCATTCATTTCCTCAGGAGCTTTATCTCCAGTATATTTATACAGAGCATTCACCAGCTCCATAATCCGGCTGATGGCTGTATTGAAGTGAAAACGTTCGGTATCCTCGGTTGCTCCCTTTATGGAAGAATGCAACGTACGAATCAGGCCTTCTTCATCAGGTCCCGATGCACCGGGACCATTTTCCTGTTCAAATACCCATTTGTGATTCTGAAAAAACCGCCAGATTCTGTTGAGAAAACGATCCAGCGATACGATACCTTCATCACTCCAGGGGCCCCCTTTCTCAAATTCGAAACCGAAAAGAAGATAGCAGCGAAAGGCATCCGAGCCGAATTTTTTCAAAGATTCTTCCGGATTCACCACATTTCCCCGGGATTTACTCATCCGGAGACCATCGGGCCCTTTAATCACCCCTTGATGACGGAGAGCATAGAACGGCTCCTCAAAACCAATAAATTTCAGATCGTAGAGAACCTGGGTTATGAATCGCGCATAAAGCAGATGCATGGTGGCATGTTCGGCTCCGCCTACATACATATCCACCGGACACCAGGCATTCACAAGCTCCTTATTAAAGGGACGTTCAGTATCATCAGGAGACAGATAACGCAGGAAATACCAGGAAGAATCCACAAAAGTATCCATGGTATCCACCTCCCGTTCTGCCGGTCCCTGGCATTTCGGACAGGTAGTTTTCCTGAAACCCTCATGATATTTCAGCGGCGACTCACCGGTTGGCCGGAAATCGACATCATAAGGAAGTTCTATTGGAAGTTGATCTTCCGGAACCGGGACTTCTCCGCATTTTTTACAATATACAATGGGAATCGGTGCTCCCCAGTATCTTTGTCTGGAAATGAGCCAGTCCCTCAATTTATAATTGATTTTACGTCGACCCAGTTTCTTCGATTCTAACCAGTCGACTATCTTTTCAATTCCTTCTTCGGAGGAAAGTCCCGAAAACGGACCCGAATTGACCATTTTGCCTGCACCGGTATAAGCTTCGGTCATGGGATCACTTTCCTCTGTCTGTGGTTGCAGAATAACTTTTCTTATGGGCAACTCATATCTGGTGGCAAATTCAAAATCACGTTCATCATGGCCTGGAACTGCCATCACGGCACCGGTACCATAGCTCATCAGCACGTAATCTGCAATCCAGACGGGTATCTGTTCGCCATTCATAGGATTTACGGCAAAGGCACCGGTAAAAACGCCAGTTTTTTTCCGGATGGTGGAAGTTCTATCAATTTCAGATTCCCGCAGACTTTTCCGGACATATTCGTCTACTTCGGCTTTCTGTACGGAAGCAGTAATTTCTTCTAGCAGGGGATGTTCCGGCGCCAGTACCATGTAGGTTACTCCGAACAGAGTATCAGGTCTGGTGGTGAAAACCTTCAGCAGTTCATCCGGTTTTTCTTCCAGCCGGAAATCTATTTCAACACCAATACTTTTCCCGATCCAGTTTTTCTGCATCAATACAGTCCGTTCAGGCCAATCCAGATTTTCCAGACCCTGAAGCAATTTTTCTGCATATTTTGTAATCCTGAAAAACCACTGGACCAGATTTTTCCTGGTGACAGCAGTACCGCATCGTTCGCAGAGATTATCGGAAGTTACCTGTTCATTTGCAAGCACCGTATTACATGAAGGACACCAGTTGACAGGTGCTTTGGCTCTGTAAGCCAATCCTGCTTTATAGAGCTGCAGAAAAATCCACTGGGTCCATTTATAGTATTCCGGTTGACTGGTATCGACTTCTTTTTCCCAGTCATACATAGCACCGATGGCTTTTAACTGGTCACGGATAACCATAATGTTGTTATCGGTAATATCTTTGGGATGGCTGTTTGTTTTCACTGCAAAATTTTCAGCTGGAAGGCCGAAGGCATCGAAGCCCATCGGTTCAAAAACATTATAGCCGTTCATCCGGCGGAAACGCGCCCAGGAATCGGTGGAACCATAATTAAACCAGTGCCCCATGTGCAATTTATCCGACGACGGATAAATGAACATAACCAGGGTGTAGCATTTCCTGTGAGCATTCGATAGGTCAGTTTGAAATTTGCGGGATTCAACCCATTTTTTTTGCCATTTTTTCTCAATTTTTCTGAAGGGATAACCCATTTTAATTTCTCCGGGTGCTCAAAATCGAGATAACAGTAACCCACTGGACTATCCAGTGGGTTCATTCTGGTCGGGGCGAGAGGATTCGAACCTCCGACCTCCTGGTCCCGAACCAGGCGCGCTAACCAGACTGCGCTACGCCCCGATTTCAATCGAAAAATATAGAAAAAAAGGGATGGTAATTCAAGCATAAACATAATTACCTGGTTACCGGACAGAAATATTATACTCATCTTATTTTTCCTGATGATATAGCCTGGTTAATTCACAAACATTCACATCATTATACCATACATTGATCTTTGTCTCTGTGTTCTCTGTGTGCTCTGAGGCTATTAT
>JAFGSO010000006.1 GCA_016934605.1 Calditrichota bacterium
ACCATGGAATATTATCTTTACCGCCGGATTTATTCTTCTCTCGGTGAAAGTATTTGATAAAATTTGTCTGAACCGCTTCGTCCATTAGATAAGCCTCCCGAAAAAGCAGAATCCTGCTTTTTCCTTAAAATCTTCATTTCTCTACAAATTTAATTTCCAGAATTCCAGCATGCAGGTATAGAGGTGTATTCTGGCTTCATCGTCACGGATCGAATGTTTCCTCATCGGATACATCATCATGTCGAATTGTATATTATGACGGATAAGTTCATGAACAAATGCCCAGGTATTCTGGGGATGAACATTATCGTCATAGGTTCCATGAACAATCATCAGGCGACCATGAAGGTCTGCCGCCCTCCGAACCAGAGAGGTTTTTCGGTATCCTTCAGGATTATCCTGAGGTGTTTTCATGGCAAATTCGGTATAACGGGTATCATAGTACATCCAGTCAGTAACCGGCGCAACGGCAATTCCGGCTTTAAATTCCCCGGAACGGGTCATGGCCAGCAGCGTATGCATTCCTCCACCGCTCCAGCCCCAGATGCCAATCCGTGAGGAATCCACATATGGCTGACTCTTCAGCCATTTTACCGCATCCAGTAAATCCGACAGTTCAATGTCACCCCACAACTGTTTGACAGCCTCAATCTGCAGTGTTTTACTGATGCCCGATGCACTTCGATTATCAATACTGAACACCAGAAAACCATTGTTGAGCAAAAGGTTATCGAAATAAGTATCATCGTCCCACTGATTTACGACTTTTGGTGAAGACGGTCCCCCGTAGATATTGATGATAACCGGATATTTTTTAGCCGGGTCAAAATGTGCAGGTCTAATAAAATAAGCCGGCATCTCAAAGCCGTCCTGGGCGGCAATGGTGAAAAACTGGCGGTATTGCAAATTTTTCAGGATATCTTTCGGTGGAGACTTTTCAATAACGTTGATTAACTTTCCATTACTCTCATACAAAAGTAATTCCGGAGGGGATGAACTGCTCGAGTATTCATCCAGATAATAACGGAAATTCGGGCTGAATGAAATTCTATGTACACCATCCTGTTGCGAGATCCGGCTCATCTCTGTTCCGTCGAGACGAATCCGATACAGATGACGTTCGATTGAGGATTTCTCCAGAGCGGTTAAGTAGACCCATTCATTTTCTTCATCCACTGCGCAAATCGCGTCCGATACCCAGGCCACACCACCGCCGGAAGATCGTAAAGACCATTTACCCCTGGTTACCTGGTTTATTACCGAACCGTCTATTCCATAACAATAGAGATGGTTGTAACCATCCCGTTCCGACGCCCACAGAAATTCCTGGCCGTATTTTAGAAAAACAAGGTCGTCGTGAATGGTAACCCATCCGGGATTTTTCTCTACAAATAGAACTTTATGCTTGCCTGTCTCGGTATCAATCAGGTAAAAATCCAGCTCATCCTGGGATCGATTTAATGTCTGGATACTCAGATGTCTATTGTCCGGAAGCCATTTCACCCGAACCAGATATTCATACGTCTCCGGATCCGGACCGATCCAGCGGGTCTGCCGCTGGTCAATATCTACAAGCCCGAGACGCACCACCGGATTTTTTTGTCCGGCCTTGGGATATTTCTGCACGATGACTCTGGGAGTCTGGGGACAAAAATCAACGAATGTCATTGAATTTACAGTACTTTCATCAGTCCGAAAATAGGCGATTCGGCGGGAATCAGGGCTCCACCAGTAGGCGAGATTATCATGTCCGAAAATTTCCTCCCAATAAACCCAGGATAATATCCCGTTTAATATGGTATCACTTCCATCCCGGGTCAGTTGAATTTCTTCACCGGATGGTAAATCAAACAAATACAGATTGTTTGAGCGAACATAGGCAATTTTAAGCCCATCCGGTGAAAACCGCGGACAGGTATCTGTTTCAGCATTGTGAGTGATGCGTTTGATTTCGGATTTTTTCACATTCAGCAGGAAGAGATCATTCTCCAGTGTATATACTGCATATTTTCCGGCAGCATCAAATTCCTCAGGCCAGCACAGCACATCACGTTTTTCATCAAGAAAGGTGTTTATTTCAGATACTGCTTTATCCATATCAAACAGGATATCTGAGGTACCAGAGACCGGATCTAAGAGCATAAAAGAGCGTTCATTTTCGGGCTGATACTCATCATAAAGAATTATTTTGTCATTTTCCGTCCAGTAATATTTGGGAACTCTGTCAATGTCTTTCCGGTCATTACTGTAAATCCACTGAATGTTTAAACTGTCCCTGGCCGGCCCGGTCATAGCATTGGAACATGGTATAAATATCACAAAAACTAGAAAAATGAAGTAACACATCTTCTTAAAACACATAATCAATTTTCCTAAAATATTTTTATTTTTTATAAAATAGAAATCGGAGGGAAGAAATTTCAAGAGATATAAAAAAAATAGGGGCTGTATCAAAAGTCAAAATATGTGTATAAATATGAATTTAGCTATTCAATATTAAATTTATTATCTCACCCCCAACTCCCTCTCTTATCAAGAGAGGGGGCGAAGGGGGAGAGATTCTTTGAATTTTTAATATTCGTAAATATGTATATTATATCATTAAATAGGACTTTTGATACAGCCCCTATTTTATTATGAGATGATTATTGCGACTCCAGCTGGTCCAGTGCTTTGATAAACTCTTCCAAGGTTTGTTTTCCCACAACAAAAAACCGTTGCCTGCCTGTATCATCATAAATAAATGTGGCCGGAAGTGCTCCGCTCCACTCCTGATTCATCATATTGATAAATTTTTCCTGTCTACTGAAATTCTGTACATAATTTGGAAAATTGACTTTTTGCTCCTTCAGAAATGGAACAACCTTTTTTTCGATTTCATCCGGAAAATCGGCACTAATACCGACTATTTCCACATCTTTATTCTGGAATTTTCGGGCCAGTTCAACCAGTTCCGGAAATTCTTCGCGGCATGGGACGCACCAGGTAGCCCATACATTTACCAGAAGGGCCTTTCCGCTGCGCTGCTGAATCATTTTCTCCAGTGCCAGTGAATCCAGCAGCCCTATATCCTGTGCCGAAATATTCTGATTTTTGTTATCGACGTCCCAACACCCGAAAATCAGAACCAGCAAAAGGAATGAAACCAATATCCTCATTTCTTTACCCGTTTGATAGTACAGCCAAAGGCCTTCGTTTCAGATACTGATACTTTTTCACCTGCTAAAATTTCATTCAGCGCATTTCTCAAATCCTGAGATTTG
>JAFGSO010000483.1 GCA_016934605.1 Calditrichota bacterium
GGTCCTTTCCGAACGGAAAATTCACCGGTCTTCTGATTGTAAATCAATGTTCCCAGGAGGTCTGCCGGCAGCAGATCCGGCGTGAACTGAATCCGTTGAAATTTCGTCTGAATAACCGAGGAAAGCGTTTTAACCGTCATCGTTTTGGCCAGCCCGGGAACACCTTCCAGAAGAATATGCCCGTTACACAACAAACCGATGAGCAGCCGTTCCACCATGTATATCTGTCCCACAATTACCTTGCGGACTTCATCGTTAATCTTTTCAACGAAAGCACTTTCTTTCAGGATTCTGTCATTAATCGCCTGAATATCGACACTCATTTTTCCTCCTTATTTTCCTGTTGCATCATTTCCAGTTTCTGCTTTCTCTTGAGGAGAAAATTTTCAATTGTCCCATAAATCTGAGTAAATTCTGACGGATCGATACCCTTTCGGGCAAATTTGATCATATCCAGTTTTTCAAAAACAGAAGAAAGATTATTTTTATCAACCTCATCGATGGGTAGTTCATACAATTTTTGGGTAATTTCTTTTGTACTTAATTCCCTGGCGGGCAGACTAAAATCTTTTTCCAGATATTCTTTGAAGATGCGGGAGAGTCGCTGTATCATTTCATCCAGATTAGTACCGCGGGGATCCACATCCTGGGAGAGCCGGTTCAGGTAAGCTTCCGGAAGTGAAATAAGCGGTTCCTGCTGCTGTCCGGAAAGGCGGCGTTTCTTGATAAATTGAAAAAAGAAATAAATGATGACTCCAAACAGAATAACAAACAGTACGATATAACTGATTGCCTTCAGACGGCCACTTTCCTCTTCCGGAATCGGTTCGATAATTTCCACCATAATGCGCTGTGAGGTCAACCGCTCTTCTTCACCGGTTTCCCGATCGGTATACCTGATGACAATTCCGTCAATATAGGCCATTCCCATTTCCAGAGGACGAAGCCGGTAGGTAACGGCTTTTAGTGCTTTAAAAGTTCCATCTTCTCCGGTAATCAGTCGGTTTTCCGAACCACTTCCTTCCAGAAGAAGATTAGTGAGAATAGGCTGTGACACCGGTTCAATCTGATATCTGTTTAAACGTCCAGGCCAGCTCAGTTCCACTCGCAGGACAACCGGTTGGTTCATGGGAACACGGCTTTCCTCTACATAGGCATTTAATCGGATTTCCTGTTCGCTCCCGGCAGAAAGTGAATCCGTTATTGCAATGGCGTTAGCCTGCAGCAAAAAAAAGAAGAAAAAATTAACAGCCAGTACGTATAAATGCTTCATTTTCAGTTTTTTAACTCAATGGTAAAAAGATTTATATACTTTCCGTTTTTTATCAAAGTTCCTTATTTTTTTATCAAATAAAAACCCTGTTTAATCGGAAAGAGAAAACAGGGTCGGACAGGCACGGAAGATGAACTCTTCCGGCTGCGGCATTTTATTTGGTCAGGATTTTCCGTTCCCATTTGCCGGAGCTTCAGCAACAACACTGTCCTCTTCGGCTGTTTCTCCTTTCAGGAAGGGCAGATCGTTGATGTCCTTACCCAGATGTTCCAGTTCATAGCGGGCGGAAGCAGCCAGTTCATGAGTCGGATATTTTTCCAGAAATTCCTTATAATATTTTTCTGCCTTTTCATAATTTTTCAAATAATTCGCATTCACAAAAGCAACCATAAACATTGCTTTTGAGGTATATTCGCCTTCGGGATACTGATCCAGTATTTTCTGAAAATTCTTTTCAGATTCGCTCCATTGCTCTTTTTCCATATGCTGATAAGCGAGGTTAAAATATTCTTTTTCACCCATTTTCTCCCCGCATCCCATCCACGAAAAAATCAGGATTCCGAGAAACAAAAGGCTCAACCTTTTTCCATTCATATGACCTCCGGCAATAAATTATTCAAAAATTGCGGTCAAATTTATATTACTCCTTCCCGCAATGCAAGTTTTAACAAAAATTACTACCGAAAGCCGTTATCTATCCCGCTAATTTTTTCATCATTAAACACTTTCCGAGGAATTTTCCCCAAAAATTAGTAAACAAAAATATTCTATTTTTTTCTTGACAAAAGCAGAATTTTTGTGTAAAATTATAGTGTACGTTTATGTACTACCAATAATAATCGGATAGAAACAAATCCAATTGGAGGAATATTATGAAAGAGATCACCCCCCGTCAGAAGGCCGTTCTTGAATTTATTGCCGGATATATTACGGAATCCGGTTATCCCCCCACCTTCCAGGAAATTGCCGATGCGTTCGGAATTGTTTCCAAGCATGGAGTTGTCCGTCACCTGGAAGCGCTGGAGAGGAAGGGATACATTACCCGCAGTGACACACTGGCCAGAAGTATCCGGATCATTCATCCGCAGTACATGCCGCCGGCGGACACCGTGCAGGTACCGCTGATCGGTCGGGTGGCTGCCGGGCATCCGGTACTGGCGGAAGAAAACATCGAAAATTATGTCATGCTTCCCCGTACCCTGGTCAAATCCGAAGGACGTTACTTTGCCCTGCGGGTTCAGGGAGACAGTATGATAAACGCCGGGATTCTGGACGGGGACATGGTTATTGTCCAGTCTGCCTCTACCGCCCGAAACGGAGATATTGTGGTGGCACTGGTGCAGGACGAAGTAACCGTCAAGCGTCTGGTGGCGCAGGATAGCCAGAAATTTCTGAAAGCA
>JAFGSO010000484.1 GCA_016934605.1 Calditrichota bacterium
AGATTTTAATCTGGCGCAGGACCCTGGTACTCATCAACTCCCGGATTTTTAGGGAGAATTCTGATTATAATGCATCAACCTGAATCATATTTTATCTGAATACCGAAGGCAGAAAAAATGGATTTTCTAAAATCTCTTGAAATATGGTTTCAGCAGGTCAGTGGTCTGGTATGGGGCTATCCGTTGATGATCCTTCTTGTGGGAACCGGCCTGTGGTTAACGGTTATTCTGAAAGGATTGCAGTTTCGGACATTGAAACATGCACTATACCTGGCACTGGTCAAGAGACGGGAAGAAGGTGATGAACCGGGAGATATTACCCACTTTCAGGCTCTGATGACTGCACTGTCTGCAACGGTGGGAACGGGAAATATTGCAGGTGTTGCTACAGCCATTGCTACTGGCGGACCAGGGGCGCTCTTCTGGATGTGGATTACCGGTCTGGTTGGTATGGCCACTAAGTATTCAGAAGCGGTTCTGGCAGTTAAATATCGTGTGGTGGATGAAAATAATACCATGAGCGGTGGACCGATGTATTATATTTCTCGGGGAATTGGAGCGAAATGGCTGGGTATGCTTTTTGCAATATTTGCTTCGGTTGCTGCATTCGGTATAGGCAACATGGTGCAATCCAATTCAGTTGCCGATGCCGTGAATGCTACATTTCATATCCCATTTTTTGTCACCGGATTGGTTTTAATGATCGCCACCGGACTGGTAATAATCGGAGGTATTAAAAGCATCGGGAGGGTAACCGGTGTTCTGGTGCCCTTCATGATCGTTTTTTACATGGGTGGAGCACTTGTTATTATTTTATTGAAAATAAACCTGGTTCCGCAGGCTTTTGCCCTCATTTTTAAAGAAGCTTTTTCGCCTACCGCAGCGAGTGGCGGATTTCTGGGAGCAACAGTTATGATTACTATCCGTATGGGCGTAGCCAGGGGAGTATTTTCCAATGAATCCGGTCTGGGCAGCGCTCCCATCGCGGCTGCGGCTGCGCAGACGAAGCATCCGGTGACGCAGGCACTGGTGTCCATGACACAGACGTTTATCGATACCCTTATTGTATGTACCATGACGGGGCTGGTTCTCATACTAACCGGGGTTTGGGACATTGGGAAAAATGGAGCGGAATTAACGGCTATTGCATTCAGTCGTGGTCTGCCGGGCCAATGGGGAAACATGATCGTTGCTGTTGGCCTGATCCTGTTTGCTTATTCAACTATTCTGGGCTGGAGCTACTACGGAGAAAAATCCATCGAGTATCTCCTGGGAGAGGCAGCTGTGAAACCGTATCGATTGATATTTGTGATTTTTGTGGGCCTCGGAGCTCTGTTGAAATTGAATCTGGTTTGGTCTGTAGCAGATGTATTCAACGGACTCATGGCCGTTCCCAATCTGATTGGCTTGCTGGCCTTATCCCCGGTGATTGTTCGTGAGACAAAAAAATATTTCGATTCTGATAAGCATCTCCGATAGATAATACAGATGGCTTTACGCAGATTTCGGAGTGCTCCGGAACCAGCGGATGGCTTCCTGCAGTGCTTGCTCCAGCGGAGTCGCTTCCATTCCAAAAGTATCCCGGAAACTAGAATCGTCCATTATAAATGGCTCTTCGAATTCATACATCATTTCCTTCAGCTCACGCATCTGCTTATTGAACAAACCCAGAATACTTACCATCATTCTGGGCGCTGCACGAAATTTCACTGGATGACCGGTCAGGCGATAAAGAATTTCCACTACCTGCCTGGTTGTAACCGTTGCCGGACTTGGAATATGCCATGGTTTACCAAACGCCTTTTCATTTTCACCCAGGATCACCAGGGCCTTTCCAATATCAGAAATGTAGGTATAGGTATGGGGAAGGTCGGGATTACCCAGAAGATTAGCAGGTTTTCCCTCAAGTGCCGGACGAATGATCTGATCTCCCAGCATACTAAGATGAACAAATGGACCGAAAAAATCGGATGCCCGTCCGCTTACCGCTTTAACTTTGCCGGCTCTGTGGGCTTCAAAGAGTTCTACCGTCATTTGGGTCCTGACACGTCCCTTGCGCGTTTCAGCCTGATATGGTGTTTCTTCTGTCATCGGCTTTCCCCCGCTCGATCCATACATGTAAAGGTTCTCCATAACTACCAGAGGAACTTCGGCATATGCCGCCCCTTCCAGTATGGCCGTATGCAGTTCTGGCAGCAAATCTGTCCAGCGATGATAATCGACATTGGTACAGTTATATACCACAGATGCCCCTTTACAGATATCCCGGGTGTTCTTAATGTCTGATGCATCTGTTCCGATGACTTCAACCTGTTCTGGCACATTTGCATGTCCGCTTCTGTTTATCATTTTGACGTCTTTACCTTGCCCGATCAATTCTTCCATGACGGCCAGGCCCACAGGTCCGGTGCCAAAAATAACATGTGTTTTAGTTAATTGATTCATGATTTTACTCAAATTATTTACATTTATACAATTATTTGTATAATATAAAGTAATGTTGCTTTTGTGTCAATTAAATGATTGAAGAACATCATGAATTGGCAGCCAGATTTTTGCCTGCCATAATAAAAATGTATCCCGGGTAAAAGTAAGATTCTGGCAATATTCCGAGTGAAAGAGGTTCAGGTTTCCAATTAGTTACTGCAGATCATCCGTTCTTCTAAACCGGGTTCTTCATAAAGGAAGGAAGGTCGGCTTGATATTTTATTGGAGGATAAAAATAATCCCCGGGCCTGTGACCGGGGACTATGATATTCAATGTTTTCTCGAAATATGACTTGTATTTTTTTATAATTAAAAAAATACTTTCATTTAAGCCTTCTCAACCGCCTCTTCCATATCCTCCTCAGCGGAACTGATACGTAATTTCCGCTGAATCACCGTTTCCAACTGGCTGAGGAGATGATAAAGTACCGG
>JAFGSO010000485.1 GCA_016934605.1 Calditrichota bacterium
ATGAGCGTCGCGAAGATCTTCCCGGAAATCCCTTGAAATGGAAGGTGGCTACGCATAATCTGGTGAATCAATTGCTGAACAGGAAGTGAAGAAAGTGGAGGTATAAGGACATAAGGGAATAGAGGGAATAAGGGAGGATTCAGGAAGCAGGATGCAGGAACCAAATATTCAGAAATCCTGTTTCCTGTATCCTGAATCCTTATTTTAAGAGCTTTTGGCTCCGGTTTTTGAACCTTTCTCCGGGATTTCCCGGGTCATGAATCCGGAAGTGGTTACCAGGATCAGAAAATGTTTTTTGGTTTCTGCATTCTGAAAAACAGCATTTCCATAAACGCTGTTGACAAATGGCAGTTCCGGCCCATATTCATAGAGATACTTCCACAAAAATTCATTTTCATGTTCAATCAGTGAATAGATGGTGGACGATTCTCTGATTTCGTCCTCCGTATTCATAAAACGTCCCCGGATTCGGGACAAACGATATCGCGTATGCAATCCCAGAAAATTCATCCAGTTATCCCATTTCAGAATATCCCCCTCAATAACCCACTGATCTCCCCGTATCAGGTATTGCTGTATATTCTGGGAATCAGGGCTCACGAATTCAATCAGGGTAACCCGGCTGGTCTGCTTTTCCGCCAGAGGTTCAATGATAATTTCACCCACCGGCTCTTCCAGCGTAAAGGTACGATAGGCCTCAAAGAAGAATCCGGCAAATAATATTGTACCGAAAACACTGATCCCCAGTAACAGAAAAATCAAATTCCGGAAACCGGCGATTATCCCGGGAGATCCCATTTTCTGCCCCCGAAGCCGGCGGGCCATCCACCGGAATCTCCGGAATATCATGAACAGAGCGGTTAATAATCCGATAAGAAGCCCGGCAGTACCGATGTATACAAAAGTATCTGCGTCCATTCTTTCACCTCAATAACAAAATTATTTAAATGGTCTTCAATAAGCCTTACATATAACTCTCATAAGTTATGGTTTTTACCGATAGATTAATGTAAATTGTTATTGATTTCAGTAATATGCAAATATAAATTCGAAATAATGTCCGTTGGGGGTGGGAGTGACCGTTATATTAAAGACACTTGCCAGAGACTTTTTTTAACGGCAGTCTATATTTTCTTTTAACAGAAAACTATCTATAACAGTCATTCCCTGAGAAAATACCCCTTGAACCTGAACCGGACAATACCGGCGTAGGAAAACGGAAAGCTGTATGTTCCCGTATTTTTCGAAACCGTTTCCAGCGTCGGAAATGGTTTTTTTTATTTTAATATGGAGAAAATTGTGAAACAGTTACCCGATATCGGCAAGGTTTCAGCTGAAATCTTCGATGAAATCATACTTCCGCATCTGGGACGAAAACATCCGGAAATAATTGTGGGACCCAAACATGGGGTGGATGTCGGAGTCATCGACCTGGGGCATGGACAGGTGATGGTCACCACCACCGATCCTATCTTTGTGGTTCCCCCATACGGATGGGAGCGGTCGGGCTGGTTTGCCGTTCATATTCTGGCATCCGATGCAGCCACTTCCGGTCTTCGCCCCAGATACATTACAATGGATTTAAATTTGCCGCTATCCATCACCCGCGATGAGTTCGAGGAACTCTGGACGGTTATGCATTGTGAGTGCGATAAAATCGGAATGGCCGTAATATCCGGTCACACCGGCCGTTACGAAGGTTGTGATTATCCGATGATTGGTGGTGCAACGGTGATATGTATCGGTCCCGGAGAAAAATACGTTACACCCGACATGGCCCGGCCGGGAGATATGGTTATCATCACCAAGGGAGCAGCCATTGAAGCGACAGGACTCTTTGCCGTCACCTTTCCGCAGAAAGTGGAGGAGGCCTACGGCAAAAAAACGAGACGAGAAGCCGAGGATGTTTTCTGGCAGATGTCGGTGGTTGAAGATGCACTCACCGCAGCCGAAACAGGCGTTCGCGATCGGGGAGTAACTGCCATGCACGATGCAACCGAATGCGGTATCTGGGGCGGGCTGCAGGAAATCGCTGAAGCCTCAGGAGTTGGACTGGTTATCGAAAAGGATGACATTATTGTGCAGGATGCCGTGAAGAAAGTCTGCGAGCTATTTCAGATCGATCCTTTCACCTCTATCAGCGAAGGTACATTAATCATAACCTGCCGTCCGAATAAGTCCGCTGAAGTGCTTAAACGCCTCAATGATAAAGGGATCAGATCCAGTATCGTTGGCGAAGCGGTAGAGCCCGAAAAAGGTATGTATTACTACAGCAACGGGAAAAAACATGAACTGGTTCATCCCAAGGTAGATCCATTCTGGGCGGCATTTGGTAAAGCTGCCTCGCAGGCACAGAAAAATAATTGAGTTAAAAATATGCAATTTAATAAATCATAAAAGCCCAGGGGCTGTATCAAAAGTTGCAATATGTGTATAAATATGAATTAATCTATTCAATATTAAATTTATAATCTTTCCCCCAACCCCTTCTATTATCAAAATATGGTGCGAAGGGGGAAAGATTCTTTGAATGCTGAATATTCGTAAAAGAGTATTTTATTTCATAAAAATGGGACTTTTAATACACCCCCTGCTCCAGACAAGTTTACATCATATTGTTGAATTGTCTAAAAGGCCTTTTTAGAATCTTCAATGACTATTTCTCATCAAAATTAATGTGAGCAGTTATTTTTGGCGTTTTATTGATCTGCCACGAAGACTATATTATAACAGCCGATGAACTGAAAACGGCATAAAATTTCTGGCATACATGGATTCAAAATTGAAGAATCAAAAACTAATTTTCAACTGGAATCTCTATATCATCACAGATGAAATTCTCAGCCAGGGCCGCAGTCATTTTGACGTTGCCCGTGCTGCTATTTCGGGTGGAGCGAAAGTAATTCAGTTAAGGGATAAAACGGCGAGCAGCCGCACGCTTTATCAATCGGCACAGAAAATCCGTGACCTCACACGCGAGCATGGAATCTCTTTTATTGTGAACGATCGGGTAGATATTGCACTGGCTTGTGATGCAGATGGTGTCCATGTTGGTCAGAACGATCTACCGGCAGCTGTGGTGAGGCAATTAATCGGTGAAGGAAAAATCCTGGGAGTTTCCGCCTCCAATCTGGAGGAAGCCCTGCAGGCTGAAAGCGACGGAGCAAATTATCTGGGAGTCGGGCCGGTTTTTGAAGCGAGAAGAACCAAATCCGATGCCGGACAGCCGAGAGGACTTGAATTGATAACAACCGTAAAGGCACACTGTAATCTTCCCATTATCGCCATTGGTGGCATAAATGCCTCCAATATCCGTGAGGTATTCCGCTCCGGCGCAGACGGGGCAGCTGTCATTTCTGCAGTTGTCACAGCAGGGAACATCAGGAAAGCGGTGAGTAACCTGCTGGAAATTATCACCTCGCAAAAAGGAGAGTCATGAAACCGGGAGATAAACTGGTTTCACAAACGGGAGAATTTAACCTGATTGACCGCATTCGGAATATTTTTCCGGCCACGGTTCATTCAGACATACTTGTGGGAATGGGAGACGATACGGCAGTCCTGCGACTGGACGATGACAGAGTTTTACTGGTTACCTGCGATATACAAATTGAAGACCGGCATTTCAGGCAGGATTTTATTTCAGCTTATCAACTGGGAAGACGTTCCATTGCCGTCAATATCAGTGATATTGCCGCCATGGGGGGTAAACCCACCTTTGCCCTGGCCTCACTGGGACTTCCCGAAGGTATGACGGTTCGGGAATATGATAATCTCTTTCAGGGAATGCGGGATGAATTACAGCAGCATGGCGCCGCTCTGATTGGTGGAAATCTGGCACGAAGTGAAAATAAATTAATTGTGGATATTACCCTGCTGGGAGAAGTGTCAAAATCAGGCTATGTAACCCGGGAAGGTGCCCGGGAAGGCGACGGGGTGTACGTCACCGGAGTGGTAGGGGCCTCAGGTTCAGGGCTGGAAGTTCTAAAAAAATTCGGCCAAAATTATCCTGAAAAATACCGCCAGCTGGTTGAAGCACATCTTCTGCC
>JAFGSO010000486.1 GCA_016934605.1 Calditrichota bacterium
TCTTGTATCTTGTTATCTTGCTGTTCATGCCAGCACTTCGTTCAACCTTTCGATGGCTTTTTCCAGCCGCTCAGGCGGTTCACCGGTAAAACATATCCGGATGTAATCTTTAAAATTTGATCCAAAATCAACTCCCGGTGCCACTGCAACCCCGGCATCTATCAATTGGTCGATGACTTCCCAGTATTTTCTCCCTCGAAGGTATGCTTGTATTGAGAAAAACAGAAAATATGTTCCTTCGGGACAAATTACGGGGATCTGCATTTTCTCAATGAACATATCCCGCAGCTCCTGATATTCCATACAAAGCTTGGGAATCCAGTCCTGACGATGCTTCAGCGGTTCCACCATCATATACTGAGACAGTGTTGATGGGCTATATACCTGATGAACCAGTACTTTATTGATTTCTTTCACGACCTCTGCATCAGATGTCAGATAACCCAGCCTCAGTCCGGCAAACATGAATGACTTTGAAAATGTAAAAATAGAGATGGTGCGCTGGTGCATCTCCGGCAATGTTCCAATACATATTTGTTCATGACCGTCGAAGATTAAACCATCATATGCTTCATCGGAAATAATCCACAGATCTTGATACTTCGCGAAATCCGCCAGCTGCTCAAGCTGATGCCTGGTCAGTACTTTGCCGGATGGATTATTAGGTGTATTCAGATAGAGGGCTACCGTATTGGGCGTCATAAATTCTTTCAGATAAGCAGTGATATTTAGATCCGGTTTGGTATATAATTCCGTGTAAAATGGTACTTCAATTCCTCTGGCATCGGCCACTTTGACCATTCCCGGAAAAAACGGCCAGCAGGGTGTGAGAATTAAAATCTCTTCGTCGGGATCCAAAAGACTAATGACACTGGCACTAAGCGCATTGGTTGCACCGCTGGTGGCCAGAATTTGCTCTGAATCAACAGTAAATCCATTATCTTCGTTGAGTTTTTCAGCAGCTGCCCGCCGGAATCGTTCCACCCCGAAAGTATTGCAATAACGGTTGAAATAAGGTCTTTTTTTCAGGAATTCCGAATCAACCGGGAGATTAAATTTCGGATGCAGGTAAGTATCGCCAATGTGTAAGTGGATCATATAGGGACCCTTTTCTTTCATTTTGGATCGGTACTTTTCGAACACAGAACCCTGAATCCGATTCAGCCGTTCAGCAAAGTGAGGAAATTTTGGCATACCGTAGAGACCTTTCTTTCAATGGCGTTTCCCGGTTCAAATAAAATCTTCTTCTTATAAATTACAGGAAAGCGGATTGAAACAAAAGCAAATTTCTATTCACAAAATTTCGAAAATAAGAATATTGCCCGGTTTTTATTATGCTATTCCGGCATCTTTCATTAACTTATGAGACATAAAACCGAAAAAGGAGGTATACCAGTGAACCGAGTTGTTCATTTTGAAATACATGCCGAAGATCCGCAGAAGGTTGTGGAGTTTTACAGTACGCTTTTTGGTTGGCAGTTCCAGAAATGGGGTGGTCCGGAGGAATACTGGTTAATCAAAACCGGGGAAGACGATACCCCTGGAATCGATGGCGGGCTAGTGAAGCGCCGCGGGCAGATTGACGGTGAAGCCGTTATTGCCTATGTTTGTACCATCGAAGTGGATTCGGTAGATTACAAATCGAAAGAAGCAGAGAGATATGGGGGAAAGGTGGTTGTCCCGAAATCTCCCATACCGGGAGTAGGATGGCTGATATACTGCAAAGATCCGGCGGGGAATATATTCGGTATGATGGAATCGGATAGTTCTGCGGAGTAAACGAGGGCGTATCAAAAAATGGAATTGTCTAAAAATTTTGATGGAGCTGGAAGAAAAATTCCGGCGGGCCTGCTCTGAAAACCATAGCGATATTATCTGAGATTTAATTATTGAAGATGCTCTGTATACCGGTTCATTTAGTGTTCTGGAACGTGAAACCTCGGCAAAATCTGGTGTGAATCTGCCGCTGTATAAACTCTGGAAACGAGAAAATGGACCGTACCTTATTGAGCTAAGCGACGATGTTGCTGTAGTCATTTGCAGGACGGCTGTACAACAAGAGGGTCTGGAAAAAATGAATTTTTTGATGAGCAGTACTTATGTTAAGAGAAACGGAAAGTTGAAGCTGACTTTTCATCATCAGACCCGGATATAGCATGATTCTTTAAACTGATCCGCAACATTGTGTTCAGATCCATCCGACTTTTCAAAGTGGCCATTATAGATTCTATTCATACTCCATCACAAAATTATTTTCATGCCACCCTGCAATGGCAGCCGGCAAGGTGTGAGCCAGGTAGAGCAGACCTGCTGCAATTACCACGTCTAGATATACCTGTCCGGCCAGAGCAAGACCATAGATGATCAGCAGAGTAACGATGGTAAATACGACATAAGAATTTTTTATGGCATTTAATACCACCTTCATTTCCCTTTCGTCCAGACTTTTCTTTGATGAATGAACCAGTCGCCAGTATCCGGTTGTGATGAATGCTCTTCTGAATGAAAAAATTGACAAGGCAAGAAAAATTATTTCCAGACCTGAGATGGTCAGTGGCCAGTTGGTATTCTTGCCGAGATAAAAAAATACTAATGTCAGAACCAGAAAAGTGTAATTAATAACAATAAAGGTCCTTTTTCGAGGTGTTTGATTTTTCTGTTCCATTTTATGATCCTCATCGGGATTTAATTTTTAGTTCCTTCAATTCCTCACTCAGTGGTTTGAACGGTTTTGTCGAAAAAATAAATTCTATCGGTAAATCGAAATACTCACTTATCTTGAATGCCAGGTCCAGACTGGGATTATACTCTTCTCTTTCCAGATACCCGATAGTCTGAAAATTTACCCCAATTTTTTCAGCCAGCTCCTTCCTGGTGACATATTTTTCCTTTCTTAAAACAGCAATCCGGTTAAATATCTTTCGATTTTCCATGTGATTCCAGATTCACCCTTATTTATTACTTTAATCCGACTTATGTTGTTCGTATAAAACAATATGTTGCAAATTTACAACATATTATTGTAAAAGCTACACATTTTTTAATTTTCTTGTTTAATTAAAAAATATTTTGAATCGTTCTTGTCCAAAATAAGGCTTTTAGTGAACTGTTTTTAATGTCACTGAATTTCTTTATAGATATACGCTTTGACTTTAGCCCGGCAATTCATTGCCGGGAAAACGGATATGCTCACCCTCATATCCGTCCCATCGGGACAGCTGAACATATCTTGGGGGTGTATCAAAAGTCAAATTTTACGAATATTCGGCATTTAAAGAAACTCTCCCCCTTTGCCCCTCTATTATTAAGAAAAGGGGTTGGGGGTGAGATAGTAAAATGACATTGAGCAGCTAAATTCATATTTATACACATATTTTGACTTTTGATACACTTCCACCTGCGAACACACATCCGATGGTGTCCATTTCCCTGACCATGATTGGTTTTCAGCGGTTTCAACCATTCCGATGGGACGGGGATGATGGTTTTTAGATAAACTTGCCCTTGAAGAGATTGTGTGAAATCTCCCAATCATGTGTCATTCCCGCGAAAGCCCGCCAGTCTGGCAGGCACAGCCTGACAGGTCTGGCACCGGACAGGCGGCCACGAAGTGGTCCCTTCGGGAGAATCCATTTTCCATTTATTTTATTGAGTTCTTTAACAAGTTAGACAAAACCATTTTTCATTGTCTTCATATTTTCA
>JAFGSO010000487.1 GCA_016934605.1 Calditrichota bacterium
GATGGAACGATATCCGGGACGTCTTTCATATCAGTGTCTATCCCGTTAAGACGTCTGGCTGAAATGCGCACAGCGGAATTCTGCCAGCTGATATCTGCGCCGGCCTCTGCCAGGATTGATAATATCTTTCTGTCTCCCTGCACAGAGTGTCGATTCAGATTTTCAATTAATACATCTCCCCCGCTGATAGCAGCTCCTACTGCAAAATAGGAAGCACTGGAGTAATCTCCCTCAACCCGGCATTTACCCAGTTCAAATTTCTGTTGACCCGGTATGATGATGAGTGGATCCTGCTCTTGAACAGTGATACCGGCCTGCTTCATGAGATTTATGGTTAGTTTTATGTAAGGAACAGATACTGCTGAATTGATCGGCAGGATTTCCAGACCTCTCTGCATTAATGGCGCCATCATCATAAGGCCTGAAATAAATTGCGAAGAGACAGATGCATCTATCTCAATTTTCCCGCCGTTCAGCTGTTTTCCGGAAACCTGAAGCGGAAGGAAGCCGCGATTGTGCCGGATATCCGCACCCAGATTCTCCAGCGCTTTCAGAAGCGGCTGCATGGGACGTTCCTGGAGTCGCTTTGTTCCGGAAAAGTGGTACTTTCCGGGAATAGCGGCTGCTATCGCCGCGAGCAGTCGGGCCGTTGTGCCGGAATTCCCCAGGAATATCCGAACCTCTTTTTCCGGTACTATTCTGTTTCCTGTAAAATTGACCTGATTTTTATTCAAGATCCACTGGAATCCCATACCGGCCAGTGCATTCAGTGTAATTTCGATATCTTCACTCATCAGTATGTTATTAATGGTACAGTTCTCTCCTGAGAGCGCGCCCATGATCAGCAGGCGATGGGATATACTCTTGGAAGGTGGAGCGGAGATTCTCCCTTTCAGGATACCCGGATGAATCAGAAGATGTGAAGGTTGTGCAGACATATTTTGTTGTTCCTCTGTTCTTAACCGGTTACCCGGATTTCCCCGTTCTCCGGACTATAATTTTCCTGCGACGTTATAAAGTAGTTAATTCGGTGCATCAATCTTCTGAATTCCAGTGGATTCAGCGTTTGATCGGCATCAGAAAGGGCCTGTTCCGGATGAGGATGAACCTCGATGAGTAGTCCGTCTGCACCCACTGCCAGGGCAGCCATGCTCAGTGGTTCAATAAGGTCCCGCCGGCCGGTGCCGTGACTGGGATCGACAATTATCGGAAGGTGCGAAATGTTTTTTACTGCAGGAACAATATTCAAATCCAGTGTATTCCTTGAGTATTCAACAAAAGTTCTAATTCCCCGTTCACACAGGATAATTTCGCTGTTGCCTTCCGAAATAATGTATTCAGCACTCATCAAAAATTCAGTCATGGTAGCCGACATTCCTCTTTTCAGCAGAACAGGTTTATTGATCCGGCCCACAGCTTTCAGCAGTTCGTAATTCTGCATGTTCCGGGCACCAATCTGCAGTACATCTGCATATTCAGCTACCAGAGGGACGTGCATGCCCTCCAGCACTTCGGTAACAATATACAATCCGGTTTCTTCTCTGGCTTTCTGTAAAAATTTTAATCCCTGTTTTCCCAGTCCCTGGAAACTGTAAGGACTGGATCGAGGCTTGAAGGCTCCTCCGCGAAGCAGATGAGCCCCTGAATTTTTTACAATCTGAGCTGTTTCCAGAATCTGCTGTTCACTCTCAACCGAACAGGGCCCCGCAATAATTACCGGCTTATTATCACCGAATTTTATGCCATTCAGGGAAACAACGGTGTTATCTTTCTTAAATTCCCGACTTACCAGTTTAAAAGGCTTGGAAATTGGAATTACTTTTTCAACTCCCGGGAATGTCGCCACATGCTCCCGCCTTACGGTATGCTGATAACCGATAACCCCGATAATGGTACGTTCCTCACCATGCGAAATATGGGGTCTGGCTCCATGCTCACCGATATATTCTGCTACCCGCGATATATCCAGTGAGCTCGCATTTACAGTCATTACAATAACCATATCCGGCTCCTTTCAAGATATGCATAAAAAAAACCCCTCTCAACAGATTGAGAGGGGTTTTAAATTTTGAATCTAATATAGTCAATCTATTGAGAGCCGGGAGTTCGATCCTCCATAAAAATAGAAACCATAATAATCAAATGTCTGATAATATTCTCTGCTCTCAAAAGATTTCATCTATAATCTCTGCGATTTTCGATGAATATATATTATGAATCAGTTCAATGCAATAAAAAAATAGTGCAGATTCTGAACTCAAAAATTCAATTTTATATTCTGTATTACCATAAGCTGCAAGAAACTAAACCGGTTGCTTGTGGAGTTCGCGAACAATCTCGGCCGTATCCAGGGCAATTACCAGTTCTTCGTTTGTGGGAATGACCATGACTTTAACCCGGGAATCTTCAGTGGTGATAATGGCTTCCTTCTTGCGACTGGTTTTATTTTTATTTTTGTCCAGCTTGATGCCCAGAAACTCCATATCGGAACAGGTCATTTCTCTTACCATATCGGAATTTTCACCAATGCCGGCCGTGAAGACAATTATATCTGTTCCTCCCATGGCTGCTGTATAGGCGCCTATATATTTTTTAATACGGTAGATAAAAATATCCATAGCCAGCTTTGCGCGATCGTTTAAGTGATATTTTTCTTCGATTTCACGCATGTCGCTGCTGATTCCACTTACTCCCAGGATGCCGCTGTGTTTGTTAAGCATCGTGTTCATTTCACCGGGTGATAGATCTTCTTTTCCCATGATATGCAGAATTATGGCAGGATCCATATCCCCGGTTCGGGTACCCATCAGCAATCCTTCCAGCGGTGTAAATCCCATCGACGTATCGATGGATTGTCCATCTTTAACCGCTGCGATGCTGGAACCGTTACCCAGATGACAGGTAATAATTTTTAATTCTTTCAGCGGTTTATTCACCAGTTCCGCTGCTCTGTGGGCCACATATCGATGCGAAGTTCCGTGGAAACCATATCTTCTTATTCCATGTCGTTTGTAAAGAGTATATGGAAGACCATAGATGTAGGCATGGGAAGGCATGGTCTGATGAAAAGCGGTGTCGAATACACCGACCTGAGGCACATCCGGGAGCAATGACTTTGCGGCCGCAATTCCTTTCAGGTTAGGAGGATTGTGGAGAGGAGCAAAATCGATGCATTTTGTCATCTCATTGATCATATCACTGTTTATGAGAACGGATCCGCTGAATGCTTCCCCGCCATGAACTACCCGGTGCCCCACTGCATCAATTTCGTTTTTATCTTTCAGAACGCCGTGTCTGGGGCTTAACAGGATGCTGAGGACATATTCAATGGCTACCCGATGATCTAAAATTTCCCCGGTCATCTTCACCGGACTCTTATCAAAAGTTTCATGGCTGAGCATGGCTCCGGATAATCCGATTCTTTCCACCAGACCTTTGGCCAGTACTTTTCTTTCTTCCGGAATTATCAGTTGATATTTTACCGAGGAACTTCCGGCATTTAAGACTAAAACTTTCATCATAATTTCCTGTGTCTCAGTTTAATAACGTGCTCTCTCTAAAATTGATCCGGATTGAATCCGGGCATATCATTCTCTCATGGATTCCGGGTACTCGAAAATACCTTTACCGCTTTTTCTGCCCAGGTGTCCGGCCCGCACCAGCTTTTTCAAAAGTGGGCACGGTCTGTATTTCAGGTCTCCCAGTTCTTTAAACATGGCTTCCATCATGCGAAGCAGTTCATCCAGACCAATCATATCTGCCATGGCCAGCGGGCCCATGTTAAAATTATAACCTAACTTCATGGCAGTGTCAATATCCTCTGAAGTCGCAATTCCTTCCATCAGAGCATACAATGCTTCGTTTATTAAAGGAATAATGAGCCTGGTTGTGATATAGCCCGGATATTCATATACTTCTACTGCGGTTTTGTCCAGTATTTCTGCAAATCGTTTTATTGCATGGAAAGTAGTGTCAGAGGTTTTCAGCCCCCGGACGATTTCCACCAGCGGAATTTTGGGTACCGGATTCAGAAAATGCATCCCGATGAATTTATCCTCTCTGTTTGTAACCTGAGCCAATTCTGTGATGCTCAATGTGGACGCATTGGTAATCAGGATAGTATCATTATCGCATATTTCATCGAGTTTTTGGAAAATATTCTGTTTAAGTTCCAGGTTTTCCGGTATGCATTCGATAACCACATCACCTTCGGAGGCATTTTCAATTTTCCACGTTGTAGTTATTCGGTTGAGAATGTTTTTTTTCTCCCCGGAGGTCATTGTCCAACGGGCGATCTCCCGGTCGATACTTCGCGTAATTCCTTCAACAGCCTGGGCAGCACTGGCCTTGTCCTTTTCAATCAGAATCACTTCCAGACCCTTTGAGGCAACGAGTTGAGAGATTCCCTGTCCCATAGTTCCGGCACCGAGTACCACAACTTTTTTAATCCCGCTTTCTTTTTCCTCCATATGCAATCCGCCTTCGGCGTTCAGCGTTTCAATATCGAGTACCTTTTTTTCGTCATTCATTTCAAAAACCTCGTTCTATTTCTTCTCAAATGATGCCATATTCAAAGGATGTTATTGATTCAGGATAAGATCCCTTTGAGAAAAGAAAAAGCTGATTTCAGTTCGGGCGTTTTCAGGGCTGTCTGATGCATGAACACAGTTGTTCTGTATATTGGTGCCGAAATCTTTACGGATGGTTCCCGGCTCCGCTTCTTCCGGATTTGTGGACCCGATAAATTTACGGAATGCTTCCACACAATTTTCTTTTTCCAGAACCACCACCACCACCTTGCCACTGCTCATATAATTTACCAGATCTCCGTAGAACGGCCGCTCTTTGTGGACAAGGTAAAATTGTTTTGCTTCCTCAGGACTGAGGTGAACCATCCGAATACCCAGAATTTCAAAACCGGCCTTTTCAATTCTCTGAATTATATCCCCGATATGTTTCTGGCTCACACATTCAGGCTTAATAATTGTTAATGTCCGTTCTTTCAAAAAATCCTCCGATAATCATTAATCTTCAAATCTCTCTCTTATCTCTTCTGCCATTTCAAATCCAAGTTTCAATGCTTTCAAATTTAACTGCTCAGTTCCTTTTGGTACACGCGAGAGTACTGCTTTTTCAAGCGATTTTGGGCTGACGATATGACTTATTCCTACCAGCGCCCCCAAAGAAACGATATTGGTAGTCATTACCCGTCCCACCTTTTCTCTGGCAGTTTTGACCAGGGGCAGTCGGATGGAATGGACCGGTGGGACATGCTCCACCGCACCACTGTCTACAATCAGCAGACCTTTTTCTTTCAGATCGCGGGCATATTTATCGCACGATTCCTGATTCAGAGCCAGCAGGTAGTCCAGTCTGGTGGTTTTGGGATAGAGGATTTCATTGGTGCTGATAATCACCTCGCTCTTACTGGCACCTCCTCTGGCTTCCGGACCGTAACTCTGGGTTTGAATAGCATTGACACCATCATATATGGCAGCGGCTTCTGCCAGAATAATACCCGCCAGTATAAGTCCCTGTCCTCCCGAGCCACTCAACCGGATCTCAGTCTTCTGTGGCGGTTGTTTTGTCGTTTTGCTTTTTTGTTTCTGATTCATCCTCGACCTTTTCCCGGCTCATATTTTTCATTTCGAGCTGTGACTGATATTTCTCTATAATTTTTTCATATTCTGACGTAAACTCCGGTTTTGGCTCATTGTGCAATACGCCAATCAAAAATTTTTCTTTCAATTCTTCTTCTGAATATCTGGATTTTGATGCAACCGGTACCGCCGTTTCCTTGTAATATTTGAGCATCGCTGCAGCATCTCCCCGCTTGTTCCACTTTCCCTCATAGGTTGGACATTGTGAAAAAATTTCAACCAGAGAAAATCCCTTATTCTCAAGCGCCTGCTGTATGAGGCGATCCAGAGCAGGGACATGGTATGCCGTACTTCGTGCCACAAAACTGGCACCAGCCGCTATAGCCAGCTTGCATATATCAAATGGATGTTCAGGATTTCCAATCTTGGCAGTTGACCCGCGTCCTCCATACGGAGTTGTTGGAGAAATCTGACCTCCCGTCATTCCATAGATATTGTTATTCATTAAAATAACCGTCAGGTCAATATTTCTCCGGGCTGCATGGATGAAATGATTGCCTCCGATAGCTGTAGCATCCCCGTCTCCGGTTATCACAATCACCGGAAGTTCGGGTTTGGCCAGCTTCAGGCCGGTAGCGAAAGCGATGGGGCGACCGTGCAATGTATGAAGAGTGTTAAAATCCACGTAAGCCGTCATACGGCTGGAACAACCAATCCCGCTGACCATGACAACATTATCTTTATTCAATTCCAGTTTGTCTATCGACCTGATCAGGGAACCCATCACCACTCCATGTCCACAGCCGGGACACCAGACGTGGGGAAATTGTTTTTTGGCTCTTAAATAATTTAAAACTAAGGGTTGAGTCATTTACCTGGCCTCACGAATTTTACTGATAATCTGATTTGGAGTAATCATTTCTCCGTCATACCGATTGATCCCGAATATTTTTTTATGAAAACACTCCACCTTTCTGACCACATCAATAATCTGACCCTGGTTCATTTCAACCACAAAAACCTGGTCAACTTTTTTAATTATTTGTGCCAGCTCCTTTTCCGGGAAGGGCCAGATAGTGATCGGTCTGAAAAATCCAACTTTGCGCCGGCGGGATCTGAGATATTCAACGGCTTCTTTTGCAGACCTTGAACCGGAACCATAGGCAATAACCAGAGTATTCGCGTCATCCGTATACAGAGCCTCATGATCCACAATATCCCCGGCGGATCTGAGAATCTTATCACGGAGTTTGTTCATATTGGCGACGATTTCATTCTCTTTGCTGGTAGGAAAACCCATTTCATCGTGAGTTAAACCGGTTATATTGTAACGGTAACCGGTTCCGAAGGGAGCCATCGGTGTTATAAAATCCGGAGTAACTTCATATGGTTTATACCACTGTGGAGGTAACATGGGAATTACCCGGTTTTCCAGGAGAAGATCGGAATATTCCGGAAGAAAAATCTTTTCGCGCATGTGCCCGATGGCTTCATCCAGGAGCAAAATAACCGGGACCCGGTATTTTTCAGAAAGATTAAATGCTTTTATGGTAAGATAGAAAGATTCTTTGACTGATTCCGGAATCAGGGCAATCAGAAAGTGATCACCATGTGTACCCCAGCGGGCTTGCATGATATCTCCCTGAGATGTTTTGGTCGGCAGTCCTGTACTGGGCCCACCCCGCATCACGTTGATAATAACAGCCGGGATTTCAGCCATGCAGGCAAAACCGATTCCTTCCTGCATCAGTGAGAAACCGGGTCCGCTGGTTGCCGTCATGGCTTTCAGACCGGCCACGCTTGCTCCCAGAACAGCACCAATGCTGCCAATTTCATCTTCCATCTGAATAAATTTGCCCCCTACTGAAGGCAATTTTTCACTCAGCGATTCCGCGATTTCGGTGGATGGTGTAATGGGATATCCGGCAAAAAAACGGCATCCGGCCGCAATAGCTCCTTCAGCACAAGCTTCATTCCCCTGCATCAAAATAGCTTTTTCGGGCATCCTTCTGGTTTCCTTAGTATATGATTTGCTTATTTATCCGGCGCCTTGGGCGCTTTTCTCGGTTCCCCCGTAACCAGAATAGCAAAATCCGGGCAGTGGAGCTCACAGATCCTGCATCCTGTACAGGTTTCAGGATATTTTATATATACTTTACCTTCATCGTCTGAATCTAGGGTGCCCTGAGGGCAGAGATCGTAGCAAATCCCGCATGCTTTACACCATTTGGGGTAAATAACCAGCATGTCCGAGCGCCGTTTTCTTTCAACCGTTTTCTGGGTCAGCTCCTCTTTCAGACGCTGAACCGTTTCTTCTTCCATTTAAAAACCTCCGGACCTGAAATTCAAGAGTTTTTAATTTACTAACTTCCACTTTTTTATTCTATGCTTTTTTCAAAATACCGGCTACTGTGCTGCCAATTTCTGCGGGGCTTTTACAGACTGTAATACCGGCTTGTTCCAGGGCTTTCATTTTTTCGGAAGCAGTTCCTTTCCCACCACTGATAATGGCTCCTGCATGACCCATTCGTCTTCCCGGAGGAGCCGTCTGTCCGGCAATGAAGGCAACAACCGGTTTATTAAAATTATTTTGAATCCATTCTGCCGCCTCTTCTTCCGCTGTACCGCCAATTTCTCCGATCAGAACCACAGCTTCTGTTTCATCATCATCCCGGAACAGCTCCAGTGCATCGATGAAACGTGTACCGATCACCGGATCTCCCCCAATTCCAATGCAGGTGGATTGACCCAGGCCCAACCGCGATATCTGGTCTACTGCTTCATAAGTAAGTGTTCCGCTGCGACTGATAACTCCAATTGATCCTTCTTTATGGATGAAACCAGGCATGATGCCCACTTTACACTTACCGGGAGAAATAAC
>JAFGSO010000488.1 GCA_016934605.1 Calditrichota bacterium
AGCCAGAAGCATGCGGCCAGATATAAATTAATAACATATCTTATCTTGTACCCTGTTATCTTGGAGTTCATGAATTATTCAGGTTAGATTCGAATTTTAGACAACCCACCATAACCGAATTAGCCGGTTTTAAGGTTCAATCCTCAAATATCGTCAAACTGGCCTTATTATCATGGTTCAATGGAATAAAAATGTCATATTGTATTTTTTGTGGATCAACAACCCGCATGGCCAGATGATTGCCGTCGCTGGAGGTTATCGATGTCTCGAATTCAGGAATCGAATCCTTTGCAGGAACAAGAATCCATGCAAAATTTTTGCTGTTATCAATTGAAGCTGAATAGATAGCAGTAGTGGCTGGTTCAGCATTGTTATACTTCTCGCTGTACCAACCCTGGGGAGAGGGTTCTTCCCGACCATTTACCAGCTGGACCTTCCAGGAAGTGCCGCAGACGGGAATAATCGCCAGGTTACCCTTGACCGGGTCAATTGAAAAGGTCCGGCCATTTTGGTTTTTCACAGTACAATCCGGATGCCAGTGCCAGAGTGCCTGAACTTTCCTGGGACGGTTGGTATCAATTCGATCTACAACAATCCAGAAGGAGCCTCGTACATAGAATACTGCCCGAATGTGCTCTGTACTTCCCCCGATATTTTCAAAATTCTCGAATGAACCGCGAGCGTAATCGAAGGTTTCTTTTATTGAATAATATGTAGTATCGAGAGGTTCTTCCCAACGTTCAGGTCCACTGCCCTGCCCTTGACCGTCAATAAGGATTACATTATGACCGGCAGAATGCCTGGCGTAATCATTGCGAAATTTTTTAGCGAGGTTTCCAAGATAGGCAAACCGGCCGCTGTCTACAATCAGATCCCGCCCATAGGCTGAAATTGACAGGTGAAGCTTATCATTGTGTTGATGCCCGGTGCCCCAGGGTCCGATATCGAAAAAAGCCCAGGCAGCATTTTCACCGTAACCACTTCTCATGATGAAGTGACCTGCCCAGGGGAATAAAACTGAAGGACCATTTTTAGGCTTTGTACCTTCGCGACCATTACTGGCGATGTAGCGCCAATCGTCCCGCTGGTAAATGGTGGCAGCATCCAGGACTCGATTTCGATTAAATTCCCTGTCAGAATCGTTATTCAGAAGTCCATATCCGTCAGGACGCATGGTATAGGCAAGATAGTTCCACATCTCTTCCAGTTTTTCCCGGAAATTTTCTGGAAGAGAAATTCCGGCGTTACGGCATATCTGAGCAAACTCTTCAAAATTTGACAGTGCTATCTGATGATAACTCGAGGTCAATTCGGTTTGTACCCCATCGGGATACACTTGCCGGTTCAGTTCGGAGTTAAGTGTTGATTTAGCGTAATCGATCCAATCGGTGGCATCCTTAAACTGCGGCCAGGCCGCACCTATCATCGTTAAACCGGAAAGCTCCATGGTTATCCAATTTCCATCGCTATGGAAATGACGCAGATAGTGTGCGTGGTCGAGGAGGCTGCGAAGGAGCAACAGTCTGGTAGCGGGCCTGAACTCCTCATGTGCCTGAAGAGCATAGAATACACTTGCCCATACTTTAACACGATAGCTGACCTCCAATCCCCGCCACATCGCCGTGTTGCTTTTCTTACCCGGATAAGGCAGACTGCTGATCAGCCAATCCCGTAAATACTGGTCAATCTTGGTCACGTATTTGGGATTTCCGGTTCGCTGGTACGCTTTCAATAAATCGCTGATGTGAGTATGGCGATTCAATGCCCACGCCCATTCCGCATCAGCAGCAGGTCCTTTATGATCCCATTTTAATCTCCCATCGGAGCGCCTGGGTACTGCTGATGGTTGCCCGTAAAAACTAAGTTTATCCTGGTATATTGCTTCAGCGCGACTCTCCTGCTCTCGGGTATTAGGGACAGTTTCAATCCGCAGCCAGTTGCCCGAATTGCCGTTTTGATAAAATTTCAAAAGTTCCCGGCACGCCTCAGAGAGGCTGTCCCGAAGCAAAGCTCCCCTGACAGGCTCAAGAACCTGATCGTCAAGGTCAAGAGCTTCCAGAAGACTTTTCATCCTATCATGATAATAGAAACAAACATCCTTTACCGACCTGACATTTTGCCAGTCGGTTACTGCATCATCCACATAAATTTTAGTTCCGGCCATTATGACTAATCCAAAGAATACAAAACCAGAAAATATTTTCAGTTCTTTCGGCATGATTTTCTCTCGAGTGCACAACAATTTCAATAAAATCCGGGTTTCAAAGCACCAGAATACGAAAATTTCAATTTAATGAAACCGTATAACAAAAATTCAAAAAAATTCCTGAGCGTTTCCAATTGATCTGAAAATTTTACTACGGCGACATACATGACACAACTACATTTTTTTGAAACAGATTCCAACAGGACTGACGTAAGTTTTATCACTTTTAAGAATAAAAAAAAGACCCCAAACAATTGACCAAAAATTTTCCTAAGCAGAAATTAATTTCATGGTTTTTTCTTCACAAGACCGATGATCCATAATAATATTATGGCTCCAACAACTGCCGCAATTAATGATGCTATTAATCCACCACCGGCTATACCCAACAGTTGAAATAAATAACCACCCAGTAAAGCACCAACACATCCCACGATTAAATTGCCCACAAGACCAAATCCCTTTCCCTTCATAATTTGACCTGCGAGCCAACCTGCGATAAGACCGATAATTAAAAAATAGATTATACTCACTTTTACCTCCTGCTAATAATTTTATTTAATTGTCTGGGGCCTTTCTA
Organism: Calditrichota bacterium; assembly: GCA_016934605.1. Classification (GTDB taxonomy): domain Bacteria; phylum Calditrichota; class Calditrichia; order RBG-13-44-9; family RBG-13-44-9; genus RQOF01. Next base: position 2,787 of record JAFGSO010000488.1, read on the forward strand.
ATTTATGGACAAATCGATGGACTGATCTGTTTTTTTTAGAAATTAAAAATCCGGATGCGGAGATATGGGATCGGATTAAGTTTTTTAGGGGACAGGATGTATGACAACTGACACAGTAATAAAAATTAATTTTTATTCGTGTATCCATGTGGAATTTAAGTTACTAATAAGAAAATACTTTTTCAATATAATTCCATGATAGATTTAATAATGTATTAAAACTCTGTAGTTCATAAATCAAGCAATATAAGAAAACTCTCGGCAGTTTATTTCACCCTGAAATATTTTGGACGAAAAATATTTCTAAACTTTAAAAATTTGCTGATCTTTTAATCCTGATTAGTAACAATAAATGTATCATTCAGTTTTTTATAGACAGCTACAATATGGTTCAATGACCATTTTGTCGCTCTTTTCTGGCTGATCCACTATTTATAAGGTCTTTTTGTTTTTACACGGTGTTTTAACCTTATTAATTCACAAACTTTAACATGAATAAGCAATGCAATGATATTTTTCTCTGTGATCTCGGTGACTCTGTGGCTATTGA